>JAXDKY010000259.1:0-4901 GCA_034666885.1 Chloroflexota bacterium | reverse complement strand
TCCCGTTCATCGGCGACCGGTGGCGCTGGCAGTACCCGTTCCGCTCGCTACGGGCGGCCGGCGCTGTGCTGGCCATGGGCTCGGACTGGAGCGTATCGACGCCGAACCCCCTGCTCGAGATGGAGCTTGCGGTCGAGCGCGTGGCGGACGAGAGCCGCGGTCTGCGCGAACCGCTCCTCCCCGAGGAACGGCTGGACCTGATCGACGCGCTCGCGGCGTTCACGGCCGGCTCTGCCTACGTCAACCACCTCGAGGCCGAGACGGGCACGCTGGAGCTCGGCAAGGCCGCCGATCTTGCCGTCCTCGACCGCGACCTGTTCGACCGCGGCGCGGGCGCTATCGGCGAGGCCCGCGTGGTCGGCACGTTCGTGGAAGGCGCCGCCGTCTACGAGGACCCAGCCCTCGGCGGTTGAGGTCTGGGCGGTCAGATGGGCGCGTCGCCTGACTGCGCTGGCGTGCGTTGCCGGGTCCGGGCGCTCGCTCACGCACCTGAGGGTGCGCTCGCTCTCGTCCTCCCCGGCGCCTTCGCCAGCACCGCCATGCGGCGCGCGAGGCATTTCCGGCCGCATGGACACATGACGATGTCATTCGGCATCGAACGTCGGTGGTGGCTGGCGGCTCGTGAGGCGATGCTCCTGTTGCACACCGGATGGACCGGGACGCAGAAAGGAGCGATCAAGCAATGAACGCCTACGCGATCTTCGCGGTCAACGCCCACCTGCAGGACCTGCTCGACGAGGCGGCGGCCCGCCGCATGGTCTCGGTCGAAAAGCCCGGTCTCCGAGTGCGGATCCCCTCCGCTGCTTCCAAGGCCAGGGTGACCATCCAGTCGCCGGCCGACTACAGCAGGTCGATCATCCCGAACTTTCAGGACTATCCCTACCGAAGCTGAGGCCTCCTCCCCTTCGCTTCGCGCCCTCCCTCCCACACACGAACGGCCCCCGGTTCCTCCTCCGGGGGTCGTCGTGTGTCCCCCGTCAGGCTGGCCGGCTCAGTCGCGGTCGCCGCGCAAGCGACGCATCTCCTTCTGGACCTCCGCCTCGCGTCTGGCGTCGTCGATGCCATAGACCGTCCACCCGTGCACCACCAGCCCGATGCCCCATCCGAACGAGGCGAACACGGGCCACGGGATGCCGCCGTTGTCACGGGCGGTCACGTACCAAACGGCCCACAGCAGCAGGTTGACGAGGACGTAGACCAGGAAGTGGATCCTGAAATCCTCGCGCGCTTTGACGCGCAGCTCGGCGCGCTTGCGCAGGTCGTCGTCGGAGAGGTTGGTCATCGCGTCACCTTGGGTCGGATGGCGGGTCGTCCCGGGCACCGTACACCGTCGCCATCGGTGCTTCGGGCCGGACTACGCTCCCCCGGGACTGATGCATCGATCGGGAGGAACAGATGGATCCGCGCTTGACGCTCGTGACCCTCGGTGTGGCCGACCTCGATCGCGCGGTCGCCTTCTATCGCGATGTCCTTGGCTGGCAGCCGGCGTCGCAAGCCGACGGCGTCGCGTTCTTCGATCTGGACGGCCTGGTCCTCGCGCTCTGGCCACACCGCGACCTGGCAGCCGATTCAGGACTCCCGCCAGACGGCCTCGGCGCGTACCACGGCTTCGCCCTGGCTCACAACCTTCGCTCGCGCGACGAGGTCGATGCGCTGTTCAGCCAGCTGCGGGAACGGGGCGTCGAGGTCGCCAAGGCTCCCGTCGAGACCGACTGGGGCGGGTACTCCGGCTACTTCACCGACCCGGACGGCCATCACTGGGAGGTCGCCTGGAACCCGTTCTGGCCGATGCGCGACGACGGACGGATCGACCTTCCCGCTGGCTAGAGGTCGGCTGGGGTATCGATATCGCGAAGCGTCCGGCCGTCGGGATCGTCGACCCGCCACTCGGACGACGGCACGACCCGGACTGCCAGGACCTCGAGGAGGGTGCCGAGCCGCCGCTCCCCGGCGTCGACGAGGCGGTCGACGGCGGCGCTGGCCGGCGCGCGGATGAGCGCCATCGGCAGGATGGCGCGCCCTCCATCGGCGTCGACGATCGCGGCAGCCGCACCAGCCCCGAGGGTCGCGAGGAGCCGCCGCAGGACCGCCGGCACGAGGGTCGGCATGTCTCCGGCCACCACGATGACGTGGTCCGCCGGCGAGGCCGATAGGCCGACCGCGAGCGCACTGAGCGGACCCTCGAAGGGGCGGTCGTCGTGGATGACCGTGACGCCGTCGGGCACCGATCCACGCGCCTCGACCCCGACAACGACCACGATCTCCCCGGTCAGGGCTCGCACCGCGGCGATCGCATGATCGAGCATCGGCCGGCCGTCGATCGGCTCGGCGAGCTTGTCCCGCCCGAAACGCGAGGAGCGGCCGCCGGCCAGCACGATCGCGGCGACGGGGGGGCGCGGCGGGGCGCCGCCTGGGGCGTCACCCGCGTCCCCGGTCAGGACATCGTCCCGGCCGGTCGCGGGGCCCTGGGCCCCGGCACGTGGCCGTCGGGCGTGCGGCGCAGGATCGCCCGCCGGTCCAGGTCCTCGAGGATGGCCATCACGTATTTCCGGCTGGTGCCGGTTGCGTCGCGATAGGCGGCCGGCGTCAGCGGCTCACGCGCGGCCATCGACACCGCCCGGGCCGTGAGGTCCCGGTAGATCGCGATGCCGTACGCCAGGTCGGGCTCGAGCACGACGATCCTGATCGCCCGCTCGAGGGCGCGCACACCCTCCGCCGGGCAGTCGGCCAGGCGCGCGGCCTCGGCCAGGGACGGGGGCGTCGTCACGTCGAGCAGCACCTCCAGCCGGTCCATCGCCGCAGCAAGCGCGGGATCCGGTGCCGCGGCCTCGGTGCCCGGTCGCCGCACGACCTCGCCATCCCGAACGAGGCGCCCGCCGTCGACCAGGCCAGCGATCACCGTCGCGGCCGCCGGGCCGGCCTGCTCGCGAGGCAGGGCGACAATGCGCCGCAGCGCGGCAGCGATCGCAGCCCGGACGGACGTGACCGGGGTGGCGGCGGACCCCTGCCCGACGACCGCCATGCCGGCCTCGGCCGCCACGGCCCGCACATCCGGCGCGAGAGTCGTTCGTGCGCCTTCCGAGAGCAGGCCGTGCAGGTCCAGGCGAGCGCCCGGGGCGCCGGTAGCCAGCGCCGCGATCCGCTCCGGGGTCTGCCGCCGGCGGGAGATCCCGCGCGCCGTGGCCACGTCGAGGACGATCCCGCCGATCGGGGCCTCACCGGAGCCTCGCCGAAGGACGAAACGATCGCCCGGACGGAGGGCGACCGGCACCGCCAGCCGCACGATCCCGGCCGTCGTGTCATCCGAGAGCTCCAGCGCGTCGCGCCCACCCCGACCGACCGCGGCATCAGCGGCCGCGGTCCCGGCATGGAACCGGGCGCGCGTCCGGTCGGCCACGGGCTGGCGGAACGTGACCAGCGCCCGGTCCGTGGCGCGCACCGCCGGGTCGGTCGTCAGCACCATCCCGCGGTGCAGCTCGTCGATGCCGATCCCGGCCACGTTGAGGGCCGTCCGCCCGCTCCCTTCGACGCCCTCGACGACGGCGCCGTGGACCTGGATCTCGCGCACGCGGACATCACGGTCGCCCGGCACGAGCCGGACCGTATCCCCCGGCGAGAGCGGCCCGCCCCGCAGCGTGCCCGTGACGACCGCGCCGCGCCCCTTGACCGCGAACACGCGATCGATGGCCAGGCTCGGCGGTCGAACTGGCTCGAACAGGCCCGAGCGCAGGCCGGCGAGAGCGGCACGCACGGAGTCCAGTCCCTCCCCGGTAGCGCCCGACGCGGCGAGCACCGGGGAACCGGCCAGGGACGTCGCGGCAAGGAGGTCGGTCACCGCCGCGACGACCGCCGCGACCCGCGCAGGTTCGACCGCATCGATCTTCGTGACGACAGCGATGCCCGCCGATATCCCGAGGGCATCGAGCAGCGCCAGGTGCTCGAGCGTCTGGGCGCGCGGGCCGTCATCGGCGGCCACGACCAGCATCGCGGCATCGACCTCACCGGCCCCCACGAGCATGTTGCCGACCAGCTTGTCGTGCCCCGGCACGTCGACGAAGTCGATCGATGTCCCGTCGTCGAGCGCGAGGTGGGCGTACCCGACGTCGATGGTCATCCCGCGCCGCCGCTCCTCAGGCAGTCGGTCGGCGTCGATGCCGGTCAGGGCGCGCAGGAGCGTGGTCTTGCCGTGATCGATGTGGCCGGCGGTGCCGACGACGACCGTCACGGGATCCCGGCGAGGGCTCGCTCGACGGCGGCGGCCAGCGTCGCGTCCTGCCCCGGATCCACGGTCCGCAGGTCGAGCACGACACGCCGGTCCTCGATCCGGCCGATGACCGGCGGCTCACCGTGCCGTAGCGCCGCGAGCGCGCGGGTCGCGGAGCGGACGCCCAGGGCCAATCCCACGGAAGGAAGCGTCTCCCCCGGCAGCGAGCCGCCACCGACCGTCGAGCGGACGTCGATGACGGCCGCGGCCTCGCCAAGCCGAGCCCGGAGCGCCTCCGCTCGCAGGCGCAGCCCATCGAGCGGCGCGGCGATCATCCGCCAGACCGGGATGTCGGTCGTGGCCCGGCCGGCCCGATACAGGCCCAGCGTCAGCGCGACGCCGGCCATCGTGACCTTGTCTGGACGCATCGCCCTGGCCAGCGGATCGCGCCGCATCCTCGCGATCAGGTCGGCTCGGCCGACGATGAGTCCGGCCTGTGGCCCGCCGACGAGCTTGTCGCCACTGAAGGTGACGACGTCCGAGCCGGCCGCGAGGCGCTCCGAGGGCAGCGGCTCGTGGGTCAGCCCGTAGGCGCTGGTGTCGAGGAGCGCCCCCGAGCCCAGGTCGTCGATGACGATCGAGCCGTAGCGGTGCGCGAGCTCGGCGACGTCGGTCGGGTCGGGCGATTCGATGAAGC
>JAXDKY010000258.1:0-2892 GCA_034666885.1 Chloroflexota bacterium | reverse complement strand
CGAGAACCTGCTCGACCCGGGCAACGACCCGCACGCCAACGCGCAGTTCCTCGCCTTCCTGCTGGCGGTCATCCGCGCGGTCAACGTCCACGCGGACATCCTCCGCGCGAGCATCGCCGACGCCGGGCAGGACCACCGGCTCGGGGCCAACGAAGCCCCGCCGGCGATCATGTCGATCTTCCTCGGCTCCCAGCTGGAGGACGTCATCGAGCAGCTGGAGCAGGGCGCCGCGTCCGCCTCCAAGCATGGCGGCGACCTGGAGCTCGGGGCCACCTCGCTGCCGGTCCTGCCCAAGGACGCCACGGACCGCAACCGCACCTCGCCGTTCGCCTTCACCGGCAACAAGTTCGAGTTCCGCGCGGTGGGCTCGTCCGCGCCGATCTACTGGCCGCAGACCGTGCTCAACACGGCCGTCGCGGATTCGCTCGAGCAGCTGGCCGACGCCCTGGAGGCCCTCGAGCCGGCCGACTTCGACGGCCTGACGACGATCCTGTCCGGCATCGTCAAGGACAACAAGCAGGTCCTGTTCGGCGGCAACGGCTACTCGGACGAGTGGCACGCCGAGGCCGAGCGCCGGGGGCTGCCGAACAACCGCACGACCGTCGATGCGCTGCCGGCCCTGGAGACCGCGAAGGCCAAGGGCCTCTTCTCGAAGTTCGGGGTCCTCTCCGAGCGCGAGCTGTCCGCGCGGCTCGATATCAACTGGGAGCGCTACGTCAAGGTCCAGAACATCGAGGCGAGCTGCGCCCTGGACATCGCCTCGACCATGGTGTTGCCGGCGACCGCTCGCTTCCTCGGTGAGCTGAACCGGGCACCCTCCTCGCGAGGCCTCAACTCGGTGTGCGAGAAGATCACGGGGCTCGCCGACTCGCTGGTCGATGCCATCGGGGCGCTCGAGCACGCCCAGCACGATGCCCATCGGGCGGAGTCGGTCCAGGCGGAGGCGACGGCGTTCGTGACGTCGGTCATCCCGGCGCAGAACGCGCTGCGGGTCGTGGTCGATGAGCTCGAGACGGTCGTGGCCGACGATCTCTGGCCGCTGCCGAAGTACCGGGAGCTGCTCTTCCAGTATTGAGGCCGCGCCCGACCCGCCAGCTCAGGAGGCGTCGACCACTTGCCCAGCAGCCCCGATTCCAGCGCGAAGATCGAAGCGGCCAAGGCATCGGGCATCCGCTTCATCCAGCTCCAGTTCACCGACATCATCGGCCACGTCAAAGCGGTCACGATCCCCATCCACCAGCTGGAGGGGTCGGTCAAGCACGGGACGTGGTTCGACGGGTCGTCGATCGAGGGTTTCACGCGGATCGCCGAATCCGACCAGTACCTGATGCCCGACATGGACACCTTCGCCGAGATCCCATGGCAGCCGGGGTCTGGGCCGCGCGGGACGGCGCGCGTCATCTGCGACGTGTTCACCCCCAACGGCGAGGCGTTCGTCGGCGATCCGCGCTACGTCCTGCGCCGGCAGGTCGAGCGGGCGAAGTCGATGGGCTTCGTCGTCAACACCGGTCCCGAGCTCGAGTTCTTCCTGTTCCGCCGCGCCGACGACGGCTCGATCGAGCCACTGCCGCACGACCAGGCCGGCTACTTCGACTTCTCGACCGACCTTGCCCAGGAGATTCGCCAGGACATGGTCGACGCGCTCGAGGCGTTCGGGATCCGGGTCGAGGCGGCCCATCACGAGGTGGCCGTCGGCCAGCACGAGATCGATTTCGAGTACTCCGATGCGCTACGGACGGCAGACAACGCGATCACCTTCAAGTTCGCGTTGAAAGCGATCGCGCAACAGCACGGCCTGTACGCGACGTTCATGCCCAAGCCGATCCACGGCATCAACGGCTCCGGGATGCACACCCACCAGTCCCTGTGGTCGATCGCCGACCAGCGCAATGCGTTCGCCGACGCTGCCAATCCGTACGGGCTGTCGGACGTCGCGCGGTCGTACATGGCGGGCATCCTCGCCCATGCCCGGGGCATGATCGCGGTGCTGGCGCCGCTCGTGAACTCGTACAAGCGCCTGGTGCCGGGCTACGAGGCGCCGACGTACCTGACCTGGGGCCGCACGAATCGGTCGGCCCTGATCCGCGTGCCGATGGTGTCGCCCGGCAAGTCGGTCGAAGGGACGCGCGCCGAGGTCCGTTGCCCGGATCCCTCGTCGAACACCTACCTCGCGTTCGCGGCGATGATCGCCGCCGGGCTCGACGGCGTCGAGAAGGGCATGGTGCTCGCCGACCCGGTCGAGGAATCGCTGTTCGAGATGGACGCGGCCCGGATCGCCGAGAAAGGCATCCGCGAGCTGCCGGGGACGCTGGGTGAGGCCCTCGACGAGCTCGAGCGCGACGAGGTCATCCGCGACGCCCTGGGCGACCACGTGTTCGCCCATTACCTCGATGCCAAGCGCGCCGAATGGGACGACTACCGGACCCAGGTCAGCGACTGGGAGGTCGAGCGCTACCTCGACCAGTACTGACGTCGTCGAGGTACTCGACCTCCGCTGACCCGCCAAGATGGCCGGGTGCAGGCACCCCCGACCGTCCGTCCGATGCGTTCGCTCGGGTTGTTGTCGGTGGCCCACGCGGTCAACCACGCCTACGCCGTGCTGTTGCCGCCGATCTTCCTCGCGATCATCGACGAGTTCGGCGTCACGGTGGCGGCCGTGGCGATCCTCGCGGCGGTCGGTTCGTTCGCCTCCGGCATGGTCCAGCTCAGCTACGCCGAGCTGACTCGGCACGTGTCCCGCCGTCGCCTCCTCGGCATCGGCGGCCTCGTGTTCGGTGGCGGCGTCGCGCTCATGGCCCTGGCCGTGAACTTCGTCACGTTCTCGATCCCCAACATCCTGTCGCGCATCGGCGGCTCGCCCCAGCACCCGGTCGGGAACGCCTTGTTGGCCGA
>JAXDKY010000257.1:0-2652 GCA_034666885.1 Chloroflexota bacterium | reverse complement strand
TGAACGCCCCGAAGACGAGGATGAACAGCGTCGGGCGTGATGGCTTGGGGAGCGTGCCGAACACGCAGGACCTCCGTCGAACTCGTCTCGTCTCCCCGGGAGGCCCGACTGTACTAATCCACCCCTGTGCGACCAATAAGCCGAAAGTCCGGCGGCGCTGGCGGCGGAATGGGACGTCTGGGTGTGCATCCGGGCACCACGTGCGGGCGCAACAGCACAGGAGATCGGCCCGTCAGCTCCCGAAGATCGCCCCGAGCTCGTAGGGCACGCTCGTCTCGAGCTGGTCGTAGCGACACGCTTCCGGGGGCTTGTCCGGCCGCCAGCGCTTGAACGTCGTCGCATGCCGGAACCGGTCGCCCTGGAGGTGGTCGTAGGCGACCTCGACGACCCGCTCGGCGCGCAGCGGCTCCCAGGACAGGTCCTTGCCCCGGTTCCAGCGGGACGTCGCGCCGGGCAGGCGCTGGCCGGACGCATCGGCGTCGCCGGTCGTGGCCCATTGGGCCCATTCGCGCCAGGGATGGGCGCCAAGGGCACCCTCGCGCCACGGTGCCAGCTCCTCGACGAGCTCGGCGCGGCGGTCCCAGGTGAACGACGAGGTGATCCCGACGTGGTGGAGGGTGCCGCCGTCGTCGTACAGGCCCAGCAGCAACGAGCCGATGTGCGTGCCCGGCCCGTTCTTGTGCCAGCGGAACCCGGCAACCACACAGTCGGCCGTGCGCTGGTGCTTGATCTTGAGCATCGCGCGTTTGCCGGGCTGGTACGGCGCATCGAGCTTCTTGGCGATGACGCCGTCGAGCCCGGCGCCCTCGAACCGGTCGAACCAGTCGGCGGCCAGGGCCCGGTCGCGGGTCGCGGGTGTCAGGTGGACCGGTGGTGCGGCCTTCGCGAGCACCGTCTCGAGACGCGCCCGCCGTTCGGCCTGGGGCGTCTCGCGCAGGTCCTCGTCGCCCAGCGCCAGCAGGTCCCAGGCGATGAATGAGGCAGGCGATTCGGCCGCGAGCATCTTCACCCGGGACGCGGCGGGGTGGATCCGCAGCAGCAGCGCCTCGAACTGGAGCGTGCCGTCGCGGGCGATGACCACCTCGCCGTCGAGCACGCAGCGGTCCGGCAACGCGGCGCGCAGCGGGTCGGCCAGCTCGGGAAAGTAGCGATCGAGCGGTTTCAGGTCACGCGACTGCGTGTAGACCTCGTCGCCGTCGCGGAAGACGAGGGCCCGAAAGCCGTCCCACTTGGGCTCGAAGAGCCAGCCGTCACCCTCCGGCAGGCCATCGACCGCCTTGGCCAGCATCGGCTCTATCGGCGGGTCGAAGGGGAGGTGCAGGGCCATGCCCGGAGTGTAGGTCAGGGCGTCAGGGCAAGGCGTCGATGGCGGCCTTCGCGCGTTCGCGCCCGAGGTTCCAGGCAAACGGCGACGTGTAGGCCGGTTCGTGCGCCAGCTCGGCGCGCCGGTTTTCCAGCAGGCGCCGCACGCGCACGGCTTCGACTGGCTTCAGGGCTGGCAGCGCGGCCACGAGCGCCGGGATGGCGTCGTCGGGAAGGACCGCCAGGTAGTCCGAGTCCAGCGAGACCTCGCCGTCAGGCGGCACCAGGCTCGGGTCGATCACGCGGGCGAGGTTGCGCTCGGCGACGAACGCCGCGGGCGCGATGAGGTTGAGCGCGATCAACGAGACGAGGCCGATGACCCCCATCGCGTGGCCGAGCCAGCGAGTGCGGTCCGTCGCGAGGAAGACCGCCAGCGCCACCAGCGTGACGGCCATGGCCGCGATCGACACGGCGACGTACAGGCGCAGCTCGGTCCAGCCGTAGGCGTCCTGGTAGAGCTTGAGCCGGAGCGCGGCCGAGGCGAGGACCACGATCGTCAGCCCGACGAGCCCCAGCGCCAGGGCGATGTACGCCCGACTCCGGCGCGTCACCTCGTATTCGAGGGCGACGAGGACGCCACCCGCCAGGGCCGCCGCTGCGACCAGCTCGAAGTAGCCGCGGCGCGCGTAGTCGCTGTACTTCATGCCGGCCGCGTCGAGCGTGTCGAGCCCACCGAACAGGTACGCGAGCTGGAGGGCGACGAAGAGCCCGACGACCAGATCGATCGCGACGAGGACCACGATCGCCTCGGTCGTGCCCAGCGCCCGACCCGCGCCGATGGCCGCGGAACGGGTCGCGGCACCCAGCGACGCTCCCTCGAGGGCCGGCAGGCCGGTCGCGGCCACGCTCAGCAGCCCGCCGGCGAGCCACGCGATCGCCAGGACGAAGATGACCCGCCCCGGGAGGTCGCCGAGGTCGATCCGGAGATTGAGCAGGTCCTCGAACTTGCGGTTGAAGATCGGATCGGCCGAGGCAAACAGGACCGCGAAGATCAGCATGAGCGGCACCGCCAGCACCAGGCCGCGGGCGACCGGCCCGAGCCAGGTCGGACGCTGGCGCAGGCCCTGGCTGGGAGCCGGGCGGCCGATCCGCAGCGCGCGGCCGGTGCCTGCGATCACGGCTTCGATCACCCAGGCACCTGTGCCGATGACGGCCGTCACCGTGCGGCGCGTCACGGCCAGTCCCGAGAAGGCGGCCACCGATGCGCCCGTGAAGGCGAGGGCGCCGACCAGGTCCAGGAAGGCCACGAACGGATCCGCCCGCACGGCGACGAATCCGGCGAGCACCATC
>JAXDKY010000256.1:0-2860 GCA_034666885.1 Chloroflexota bacterium | reverse complement strand
GCCGTGCTGGTCGAGGGCACCAACGTGCTCGCCGGCGTCGTCTCCTTCGGGATGAACGGACAGTGCAAGGGTCAGGACTACACCTTCCGGCTCGATCAGCAGGTAGTCCTCGACTGGATCAACAACCCGAACCGCCCAGACTTCGGGTAGCCCGAGCGCGCCGGCCGATCGACGGCCGGCATCGACGACGACGTTCCAGAGGACGCGGACCCGCGTGGTCTGCGTCCTCATTCGTCGGGCGTTCGAAGTTGCCGACGGGGGCGAAGTGTCGGCGGCTGGTCTTGTCGTTCGTGGGCTGGAGGTCCACTCTGGGCGTCCACACGTTCGTAGGAGGGGATGACCCATGGGCGACAACAGGGCGATGGCTGCGGCGTTCGAAGCGGTCCTCAAGTCAGGCGACTTCGGAAAGCTGGGCGACCTGGTCAAGGACTACGCCACCGACGACTTCGTCGAGGAGTGGCCGCAGTCCGGCGAGCGCCTGACGAAGGCCGCCTCCCAGCGGATGGGCGAGGCCTATTCGGAGATGTCGGGCACGAGCCCGAAGTTCACCTACAAGCGCATGCTCGGCGGCGGCGACATCTTCGTCGTCGAGGGCACGATCGACTACGGCGACGGGATCCCGGTCAGCTACGTCGGGATCGGCGAGGTCCGCGACGGCAAGGTCTCGAAGATGACCGAGTACTTCGCGAACCCGTTCGAAGCCCCGGCATGGCGCGCCGACTTCGTGGAGCGGATGGAGCCGGCGAAGGCCTAAGGAGGACGCCGCGGCCATCGCAAGATGGGCAGGTGAGCCTCCAGGACGACCTCCAGGCGCTCGCCGACGAGACGGACTTCTCGGGAGTCGCCGTCGTCTCGAGCAAGGGCGAGCGCCTCGCCGCGCTGGCGCGCGGAGCAGCCGACCGGGCGAATGGCCGGGCCAACACGCTGGGCACCCGGTTCGGCATCGCCAGCGTGGCCAAGGGGCTGACGGCATTGACCGTCGCGTCCCTCTTCGATGAAGGTCGGCTCCGCGCCGACACCACGCTCCGAAGCCTGCTGCCCGACGCCCTGACGACGGTCGACCCGGCCGTGACCATCGAGCAGCTACTGGGCCACACGTCGGGTGTCGGCGACTACCTCGACGAGGACGAGCTCGGCGATGTGGACGACTACGTGATGACCGTGCCGGTCCATGGACTCGATCGACCGATGGCCTACCTGCCGGCGATAGAAGGCCGGCCGCAGAAGGCGTCGCCGGGCTCGGTGTTCAGCTACAACAATGGCGGCTACGTGATGCTGTCCATCGTGGTCGAGATCGCGACCGGGCGGAGCTATTACGACGTCGTCCAGGAGCGCGTACTCGACCCCGCCGGGATGGTGGAGACGGGCTTCGAGCGATCGGACCGCCTGCCGCCGGGCGCCGCCATCGGTTATCTCCAGGACGGTCGGTCCAACGTGCTGCACCTCCCGGTTCGTGGCGCTGGGGACGGTGGCGCCTATTCGACAGCGGCCGACCTGGAACGGCTGTGGCCGGCATTGTTCTCTGGCCGGATCCTGCCGACCACCGTCGTCGATTGGCTCCTCGAGCCACGCAGCGACGTCCTGTCACAAGGGCGGCGCTACGGGCTGGGCTTCTGGCTTGCGCCCGATCGCGACACGGTCATGTTGGAGGGCATGGACGCGGGCGTGTCGTGCCGAACGGCGTACGACCGTCCCAGCGGCGCGTCCTATACGGTGATCTCGAACACATCGTCGGGAGCCTGGGCCCTCGCCGCCTACCTGGACGAGCGGCTGCCGCTGCTTGGGACCGCTCGCAAGGCGTAGACCCGCCCCTGCTTCTGCGCCAGGTCCTCGAGCTCGGTCGTCGTCCGCACCTCGTACGCCGCCAGTTCGGTCACCTCGTCGGTCGGCAGGTAGCGGCGGCCCGGGTCGCCAAGCACGATCTCGGTGCCAGCCGCCTGCGCTCGGCGCAACCACGGCCAGATCCGTTCGGCAAACCCTGCCTCGTACCAGCAATCGCCGGCGACGATGACGTCGGCATCGGGCGGATCGTCGTCGAGGACATCTCGTCCGACGATGGTGACGCGCGACCGGTTGGCGCGCGCGTTGAGGTCGATGGCCGCGACAGCGAACCGGTCGATATCGGTGGCCGTGACGGCCGTCGCGCCTGCCTGCAAGGCGGCGATCGCGCACAACCCGGAGCCCGAACCGAGATCGAACACCCGTCGACCGGCGACGGTATCCGGGTGCTCGCGCAGGTACCGCCCGATCGCCAGTCCGCCGGCCCAGGCGAACGCCCAGTAGGGGAGGGCCGCCTCCTCGTCGCGCGTCTCGACCTGCACCGCATGCCACAGCGGCAACACCTCGTCAGCGAGGTGGAGCCGGATCTCCTCGAGGCCAGGGACGGGTCGAAGGCGGGTGTGGCGAAGAACGAAGGCTCGGGGCGACGCTGCCACGGCCTAGGCCCCCGCGCGAGGTCGAACGACGAACGTCGTCAGTACCATGTGAGAAGGCGCTCGGCGCAAGGAGATCGCATGACCGCATCGGCCACCGTGGAGGACTACCTGGCCAGCCTGCCCGCTGACCGGCGCGCCGCCTTCGAGACCCTTCGACTGGCAGCCAAGGCTGGCGCACCCGAGGCGACCGAGACCATCGCCTACGGGATGCCCGCGCTTCGAAGCCACGGTAGGCAGTTCCTCGTGTCCTACGCCGCGTTCAAGGCCCATTACAGCCTCTTCCCCGCGAGCGACGCCGTCATCCAGGCGTGCGGTGCGGACCTCGCGCCCTACCTGAGCGGAAAGGGAACGATCCGTTTCCCGGCCGACCGGCCCATCCCGGCCGCACTCGTGACGAGGATCGTCACCGTCCGGTTTTCCGAGAA
>JAXDKY010000255.1:0-5944 GCA_034666885.1 Chloroflexota bacterium | reverse complement strand
TCCTTCATCTTCGAGATGCGCGTCCGGATGATCCGGCGGTCGGTCTCGAGCTGGCTCTCGCCGGGTCCCCGGGTGCCGATGCCGCCACCGGTCCGCGACAGGTGGGTCCACAGCTTGGTCAGGCGCGGCAGCTGGTATTCGAGCTGCGCCAGTTCGACCTGGAGGCGGCCCTCGTGGGTCTGGGCGTGGAGCGCGAAGATGTCGAGGATCAGCCGGCTACGGTCGATGACCTTGACGTTGAGGAGCTCCTCGAGCGCCCGCTGCTGGGCGGGCGACAGCTCGTCGTCGGCGATGAGGACGTCGAAACCGGTCTCGCGCTTGGCCGAGGCAAGCTCCTGGGCCTTGCCCTTGCCGATGTACCAGTTCGGGTCGACGTGGCGGCGGTTCTGCCATTCGGCGCCCACGACGTCGGCCCCGGCCGTGGCGGCCAGGTTGGCCAGCTCGGACAGGGATTCCTGGGCCGTCCAGCCGTCCTCGCCACCGGTGTCGACGGCCACGAGGAAGGCCTTCTCGACAGGGACTTCGAGGTCGATGAGGCGGGAGGTCATGCGCGTGCAGGATAGCGTGGGCAGCCGATAGTCGACCGAGGGGCGGAGTTTCGTCCTATATCGGAGTCCCCTGCGCGAACGCGACTATCGGGCCAATGCCACACCGAACTCCCCATATCCAGTCGATCGGCTGGATGCGTCCCACGATGCCCGGCCGGGACCTGCCCGCACCGGAGTCGCGTTCGCGCGCCTGGTCCATCCGCGCGATCGCCGTCGCGGCGCTCGTCGTCACCGTCGCGTACCTCGTTTGGCGCGGCACCTCGACCCTGGCCCTCAATGTGTGGTGGGTCGCGATCCCGCTGTACGTGATGGAGATCCACGCCGCGATCGGCCTCGGGCTGTTCACGTTCTCCCTGTGGGACGTCGATCGCCGGCCGGCCGTCCGCGAAGTCCGCAGCACTCGCTCCAAGGTCGCGGTCCTCATCCCCACGTTCAACGAGGACCTCGAGGTGCTGATGCCGACCATCGCGGCCGCCCTCGAGATGCGGGTCCGCCACGAGACCTGGGTGCTCGACGACGGCAACCGACCGGAAGTCGAACAGCTCGCGCGCGAGCTCGGGGCGCGCTATCTGGCCCGCCCGACCCACGAACACGCCAAGGCCGGCAATCTCAACCATGCCCTCACCATCATCAAGGCCGACCTCATCGCGGTCCTCGATGCCGACCACGTCGCCTCGCCCGAGTTCCTGACCCACACGCTCGGCTACTTCGACGATCCGGGCGTCGCCCTCGTCCAGACGCCCCAGGAGTTCTACAACCTCGAATCGTTCGAGCACGAGGGTGGCGGCGTGACGAAGGCCGAGCCGCTCGACGGCGCGGCGTCCGCGCGCTTCCACGAGCAGGTCCTCTTCTACCGCGTCCTCCAGCCCGGCAAAAACCGGTGGGGCGGCGCGTTCTGGTGCGGGACCGGCGCGGTCGTCCGCGTGGCGGCCCTCCAAGACGTCGGCGGCGTCGCGACCGAGACGATCACCGAGGACATCCACACCACGATCCGGCTGCACCGCAAGGGCTGGCGCACGATCTATCACAACGAGGTGCTTGCACGCGGCCTGGCTGCCAGCGACGCGGCCACGTTCCAGCTGCAGCGCCACCGCTGGGGCACGGGCGCGATGCAGGTCCTGCGGCGCGAGAATCCGCTCTTCGTGTCCGGGCTCACGCTGCCCCAGCGGCTGACGTACGCGGCCACCCTCCTTGGCTGGTTCGACGCGTGGCGGTCCCTCGGCTACCTGCTGCTGCCGATCATCGTCGTCGCCACGGGTGCGGTGCCGATCAACGCCGACGCCCTCACCTTCATGCTGTTCTTCGGCACCACGTTCGTGCTCGGCCAGCTGTCGTTGCGCGTCCTGTCGCGCGGCTGTCATCGGCCGGTCCTTTCGATCCTCTTCGAGTTCGTGCGTATGACGCCGAACCTGCTCGCGACGCTGACCCTCTTCACCAACCGCCGGGCGCCGTTCCGCGTGACCCCGAAGGGCCGCACCGGCGACGGCCGGCACGTCGCTCACGTGCCCGCCCTCCTGACCTCCGTCCTGGCGCTGACCGTCGTCGCCGTCGTCTGGTACGTCGCGACGCTGCTGGGCTTCACTCCGGTGATCTACAGCGTCCCGTGGGCCGTCCACGCCGCGTTCGTGTGGATGGCCGTGAACGTCGGCCTCGTGTGGCTGGCGATCCACCGCATCCGGGCCACGCGCTTCGCCGCCGAGCGGCGGTCGAGCGTCCGGTTCGCGACCGACTTCGGCGGACGGGTCGATGGCGTCGAAGCGTGGGTCCGCGACCTGTCGCTGACCGGGGCTCGCCTCGAGGTGCCCGATGCCTCGGTCATCGCCGCGGAGGCGTGGTTGGTCGTCGATGCGGGACCCGTCGGTGCGCTCGAGCTCCAGGGCGTGGCTCGGTCGAGCTGGACCGACCGGGTCGGCCGGACGATGGTCGGCTTCGAGTTCCTGCCCGGCCAGTACCCAGCCCGCGCTCGACTGGCGCTGGCGCTGTTCGGTGCTCGCGCGACCGAGTCGCGGCGCGTCGCGGCGGCCAAACGTGCCACGGCCAGGGCTGAGGACGATGTCGCCGTCAAACCGGACCGTCGGCGCAAGCCCCGTGGGCAGGGCCCGGTCGAAGAGCGGGCAGCGTCCTCCGCCGCCTGATCCCGGCGCGCGGCGTACGCTGCGACTTCCGAGGAGGTGGTCGCATGTCCGAACCCGGCCCCAACACACCACGCCGGCCCGACCCGGATGACATCAAGACGATCGAGGAGCTCCGGCAACTCGCGGGCGAGGAGATGCCCGAGGACCAGGATGCGTTCCTCGAACCCGACGAGTTCGAGAAGCGCCGCGAGCCGACACAGACCGAACTCGACCGCGGCGAATCCGTCGCGGACGTCGACGGCGTGCTGGGCCTCGCGTCGACGCTCGACCTGCTCGCTGCCGAGGAGCTCCGCGAGGGAGAGACCGACGATCCCGATGTCGCCGCGGAGGAGGGCCTGACGTACGTCCCGCCGTCGGATCCACCGTTCCGCACGAACCCGGAGGACCCCGACGGCATCGAGGTCGCGGCCGGCCCGGGAGTCTCGGCGCTGTCCGAACCGTACGACGAGGACCATCCGGGTGAACTCCTGTCGGACGAGGAAGAGCTGACCGCGCGGATCCGCGAGGCGCTCCGGGCGGATGCGGCCACGACCGGCTACGCGGACCGGCTCGTCATCGGCACACGTGGCGCGACCGTGGTGGTTCGCGGGGTCGTCGACGACATCGACGACGGCGACACGATCGCGGCGGTGATCGAGCGGGTGGACGGCGTCGATTCGGTGATCGACGAGACCGAGCTCGCGGACGTCTGACGGGATCTCGTGCCTACGGGGTCGAGGCGACGCGTCGGGTCATCCGGTCGCCGCTCGGGCGAGCGCGAGCGCACGATCGACGGTGTCCGTGTCCGTGGCGTCCAGCCAGGCGATGTCGGGTTCGGAGCGGAACCACGTCCCCTGGCGCCGCGCGAATGCGATATTGCGCTGCGTGTCCGCGGCCACGGCCTCGTCCAGGTTGAGACGGCCGTCGGCCACGTCCCAGGCCTCGCGGTAGCCGATCGCCGAGAAGGCCGGGAGACCTGGGTCGTAGCGCTCGCGGAGCGCCACGGCCTCCTCGACCAGCCCGTCGTCGAACTGCTGGCGGGCGCGCGCGGCGATGCGGCGGTCGTGCTCGACGCGGTCAAGCGTCAGCCCGATCCACGTCACCGGACCGGGATAGCCCTGGGGGGCGGGGCGCGGGCCGTCGCCGCGTAACTCGGCGATCTCGAGGGCGCGGATGACGCGGCGCGGGTTGGCCGTGTCGATCTCGGCGGCCAGGGTCGGGGCGGTGGTGCGGAGGCGTTCGACGAGGGGCGCGACGCCGTCGGCCGCGAACTCCTTCTCCAGGCGCTCGCGCACGGCCGGGTCGTCGGGCAGGGCCGCCAGGTCCACGCCGCGGGCCACGGCCCGCAGGTACAGCCCCGTGCCGCCTACGAGCAGGGCGACGCCGTCCTGGGCAGCCACCTCGGCGAGCACCGTTCGAGCGTGGCCCACGAAGTCGGCGACCGCGAAGCGTTCGGGCGGATCCACGAGGTCGAGGCCTGCGTGCGGGACGCGCGCCCGGCCGGCGCCGCGAACCTTGGCCGTCCCGATGTCGAGGCCCCGGTAGACCTGGCGGGAATCGGCCGAGATCACGGTCGCGGCCCGGCCCTCCGCGAGGTACGCCTCGGCCAGCCGGATCCCGAGCTCGGTCTTGCCCGTCGCCGTCGCGCCGGCGACCACGACGAGCGGTGGGACGTCGGCCATCTGGCCATACTGCACGAGCGATGCCCTTCCCGCACGTGTTCGAGCCCGTCACCCTGCGGCACCGGACCCTGACCAGCCGGATCACGTTCGGGGCCCACACGGCGAACATGGCCGAGGCCGGGCTGCCCGGCGATCGGCACATCGGCTACTACCGCGAGCGGGCGCTCGGTGGCGCCGGGATGATCGTCGTGGAGCCCGTTCCGGTGCATCGCACGGCGGTCCTGACCCGCGGCAACTTCCGCCACGACAACGACGCGATCATCCCGGCCTTTCGGCGGCTCACCGACGCGTGCCGGGAGGCGAACCCCGACGTCGTGATGATCCAGCAGCTGTATCACGTCGGCCAGCACGGCGACGCTGACAACTCGTTCGCGCCGAACTGGTCGCCGTCCGGGCTGCCGTCCTACCACGACGCCGACGGCAGCCATGCCATGACTGAGGCCGAGATCGAAGAGGTCATCGACGGCTTCGTGGCGGGTGCCCGGCGGGCCCAGGACGCAGGCTTCGACGGGGTCGAGATCTTCGCGGCCTATCACGCGCTCATCGACCAGTTCTGGACGCCCTGGTCCAACCGGCGGACCGACGCCTGGGGCGGCTCGTTCGAACGGCGGATGCGGTTCTCGGGGACGGTGCTCGAGGGGATCCGGCTGGCCTGCGGCGAGGACTTCATCATCGGGCTGGCCGTCAGCCTGGACGAGCGCTCCCAGCCGGCGCTCTCGGCGCCCGAGCTCGCCGAGGTCGTTTCGTGGCACGACGCCCGCCGCGCGATGGACTACGTCACCTGCGGCACGGGCTCCTACTTCGACTTCTACCCGATCATCCCGGTCTCGCTCTACGAGCAGCAGCTCGGTGTCCCGATGGCGGCCGAGCTCAAGCGCGTCGTCAAGCACGCGCTGGTGCAGGCCGAGAGCCACATCCGCACGCCCGAGGCCGCCGAGGCGGTCATGGCCGCCGGACAGGCCGACCTCGTCAGCATCGTGCGCGGCCAGATCGCAGATCCGCACCTGGTCGCCAAGGCCCGCGCCGACCGGGCGGAGGACGTGCGGCCGTGCATCTCGTGCAATCAACTGTGCTGGGGCCGCCGGTCACGCGACTACTGGATCTCGTGCCTCGTGAACCCCTCGGCCGGGCGGGAGTTCCAGTGGGATGGCGATCGATTCACCCCGGCCGCCAAGTCTCGAACCGTGCTGGTCGTCGGCGGCGGCCCCGCCGGGCTCGAGGCGGCTCGCGTTGCGGCCGAACGTGGCCACCGCGTGACGCTGCTCGAGCGGAGCCAGGAGCTCGGCGGGCAGTTCCGGCTCGCGGGCCTCCAGCCGTCGCGGGAGCAGATCCGCGACCTCCTCGCCTGGTACACGCATCGGCTCAAGGCCCTGGGCGTGGACATCCGACTCGGGTCGGAGGGCACCGCCGGAGCGATCGCGGCCGCGGATGTCGACGAGGTCGTGCTCGCGACCGGGTCCCGGCCGCCGCACACGGGATTCCAGCGGGCGCTGCCGATGGTCGATCGGCTACCCGGCGCCGAACGCGCCGACGCCGTGGCGATCCACGACGTCCTCGATGGGACGGCCAACGTCGGCCACCGCGTGCTCGTCCTCGACGA
>JAXDKY010000254.1:0-7948 GCA_034666885.1 Chloroflexota bacterium | reverse complement strand
CGGAGCACGGCGAACACCTCGAGTTCCTCGACGCCGATGCCGCGCGCGCCGAGGTCCACTCCCCGTTGTGGCACGCGGGCCTGTACCGACCGCCCGGGCGCGACGTCCTGCTGGACCCGGCCAGGCTCTGCCGGGGCCTCGCGCGGGTGGCCCGCGAGCGCGGTGTGTCGATCCATGAGCACACACCAGTGACTCGTCTGGAGCGGCGCGCCGGTGGCGTCGCGATCACGACCGCGTCTGGCGCGACGGTCCGCGCCGCCCAGGTCGTCGTCGCGACCTCGGCCTACTCGGGCTGGCTCAGCCGGCTCTCTCCCCTGTTCGTGCCGGTCTACGACTATGTCCTCGTGTCGGAACCCCTGACGCCGGACCAGCGGGCGCGCATCGGCTGGGAACGGCGCCAGGGCCTGAGCGACGCCAACAACCAGTTCCACTACTTCCGGCTCACCGCCGACGACCGGATCCTGTGGGGCGGCTACGACGCCATCCACCATTTCGGCAGCCGCGTCGCGCCCGAGCTGGACGACCGACCGCAGACGTTCGAGCGGCTCGAGGCGCAGTTCTTCCGCGCCTTCCCGCAACTGGACGGCCTCGCCTTCCCGTTCCGCTGGGGCGGCGCGATCGACACCACGTCACGGTTCACCGTGACCTTCGGCCAGACGATGGGCGGCCGGGTGACGTACGCCCTGGGCTACACGGGTCTGGGCGTCGGAGCGAGCCGCTGGGCGGCCGGCGTCGTGCGCGACTTCCTCCTGCGCCCCGACGAGGATCGCCTGCGGCTGCGCATCGTCACCTCGCCGCCGGTCCCGTTCCCGCCGGAACCGCTGCGCTCTCTCGCGGTGGACACGGTCCGTCGCGAACTCGACCGGGCGGACCGCAACGAGGGCCGCCGCGGGGTGATCCTCAAGACCCTCGACGCGCTCGGGATCGGTTTCGACTCGTAGACAGCGGGAAGCCCGCCTCGATGGCGGGCTTCCTGGCAAGCTGGATCGAGCGCCGAGTTGGCCCGTCGATCAGCCGTTCGGGATCCGCACGAGGAGCAGCTGACCGCCCTCGCGCTTGTTGGTGAAGTCGGGGCCGGCCGGCGCGACGTTGTCGTCGCCGGGGGACTTTTGGACCCACAGCGAGTGGGCCTGGATATTGATGAGGAACGCACCGGGACCGAAGGCCGCTGACGCGTCCACGATGCCGGTCGACTCCCACGCGCCGAGGTTGGCCCGACCCGCGCTGTCGACGTCGGTCGGACCCTCGTCCGCCGACTGGTCGACCTTGAGCGCGACGGCGTTGACGCTGGTCGCGAGGTCGTAGCGCCACACGCGAGCCGTCGTCGCAGCCGGATCGGTCGAGGTCGGCGAGAACTGCTGGCTGGAGCCGGGATCCTCGGTGAAGTACAAGCCGTTGACCGTAGACTCGATGTTGTCGGGCTGGTGCATCTCGGTCGCCGTCTTCACCGGGGCGTCGTCGCCGTCGATCAGGATCGACATCGCGGTCACCCGGGTCGGGTCGGCGGGATCGAGAACGAGTTTCCAGACGCGGCCGTTGGTCGAGAGTCCAGGCCCGAAGGTCGGCACCGGTGGAGCCGGGGGCTGCGGCTGAGCCGGCGCCGTTCCGCGCCCGGAGTCGACGACGTAAGCGACGTTCGACATGCCCGGTCGCTTGTCGTAGGCGATGTCCTCGATCCGAACGAAGCGGAAGACGCCGTGGAGCTGTGACCACTTCTCCAGGACCCATTGCGGACCGTCGATGCCGACGCCACTGGGGTCGCGCTGCCAGGTCCCATCGTTGGGCGGCAGCGGATACGGACCGCCGAGGGATGCCGGCACGTCGCCGGCCATGAGGTCGGTCCCATCGGGATTGCGGCCGGTCGCGATCAGCCGCGGAACCTGGATGAACGCACCGCTGACCGCGCTTGCGTCGCCCGGGACGAAGTCTTCATACCGCTGCTTCGTGGCGTCGTCCGACTTGAACGCCCAGAGAGCACCCTGGTCGTTCCACACGGAATCCGCGCCCGCCGCGGTGTACGAATACAGCTGGGATTGCGAAGGGTTGTTGGTGAACGTGTCGTCACCGCTGAGCAGGACGACCTCGCCGAAGCCGGGCAGGGCCACCGCGTTCTCGTGGTTGAGCCGGCCCATCCCCCAGATCGGGCGCTGCTTGCCGGTCTTGACGTCGAGGGCGACGACCACGCCGGACTGGCGCGCGTCGTCGGCCCCGATGACGGCGGGCCACGCATTTCCCGAGCGGTTCACCCAGTCGACGCTTTCTTCATTCGTGAACAGGAGCTCCCGATCGAACCCCTGGGCGGCCGTGGCCAGGAAGTTCGAACAGAAGCGCTGGTAGTCGCTCGAACTCTGGATGACCATCTTGCCCGTCAACACGCCCGCGCTCTTGCGGTTCAGGGCGAGCAGGCTGACTTGCGCGTTATCGAAGTCGTTCTGGGAGTTCGCCTCGGTGGGAGCGCCCGGGGTGTAGGGGAACGGCACCCTGGACGTCTCGTGGTTGACGTAGACATCGACGCGACCCTCGCCGCGGTTCGCGAGCGAGATCCCGTCCGGGATGGATTCGAAGGTGTAGCCCTCGTCACCCGCGGTCTCGCCGACGGTGATGAGTGGCGTCACGGTGATCCCGGCAGCGACGGCCGTGAGCATCGCTGCCTGGCCGGTCTTCGTGCCGCCGTTGGCGGCCGTGGCGGGCAGCACCGACACGCTGAGTACGGCGATGGCGGCAACGACGAGCACGTGGATCCGGCGACGGCCGGGCATGAGCCGTGGGCTCGGCATGGGACCTCCTGGAGTGCGCTTCAGGGGCGTTCGGTGGGGTTGCCCATGTTCCCACCCGCTTGGTGTTAACGGCAAGTGAACGGCACACTCCAGGCGTGGCTACCGCCAGCTTCCGGTGCGTCCCGGCAACGCCGCCCGGCTGCGTCCCGATGGAGGCCGGGGGCGCCGATGGAGGCCGGGGACGCCGAGGTTCGCGCCGGTCAGGCCGGGGTGGCCACCCAGGTCGGCAGCTCGCGAGCGAGCGTGGCGAGCGGCAGGGATCCGTGCCCGAGCACCTGGTCGTGGAACTCGCGCAGGTCGAACCGGGCGCCGTCGCGCTCGGAGATCTCGCGCCGCAGCTTCTCGATCTGGCGCTGGCCCAGCTTGTAGGTCAGGGCCTGGCCCGGCCAGCAGATGTAGCGGTCGGTTTCGATCACGGCGTCCGTCTCGGACAGGCCGGCGTCGCGCAGGAAATCGATCGAGCGCTGGCGCTCCCAGCGCAGGGCATGAAGGCCGGTATCGACCACGAGGCGAGCCGCCCGCCAGGCCTGCGCGTCGAGCATCCCGAAGCGCTCCCCTTCCGATCGATAGAGGCCCATCTCGTCCGCGAGCCGCTCGCTGTAGAGGCCCCAACCCTCGACGTAGGCGCCGCCCACGATCCGTGACCCGAGCCGGCGGAACGTGTTGAGGCGCGGGTTCTCCATCTCGAGCGCGATCTGGAAGTGGTGGCCGGGCGCGGCCTCGTGGTAGGTCGTGGAAGCGAGCTTCGTGTACTTGCGCGACGCCAGGTCGTAACCGTTCGCGTAGTAGATCCCGTCGCGCGAGCCGTCGGCTGCCGGTGGGTAGTAGTAGGCGAAGGGCGCGTCCTTCTCCTTGTACTCCTCGACCGGCCGGACATCGAGGCCCGCCCTGGGCAAGGTCCCGAAGTAGGTCGGCGCGGCGGCCATGGCGCGCCCGATGTCTTCGGTCGCTCGCTCGACGAGCTCCTGCTTCGTTTGCGGGGTGTTCGCGTCGTCGGCATCGAGGCTGGCGCGATAGCCGGTCGTGTCGTCGCCAAAGCCGGCCGCGCGGGCGATCTCGCGTCGCTCGGCTTCGATCGTCTCGAGCTCGTCGAGGCCGATCTGGTGGATCTCGCGCGGGTCCATGTCGAGCGTGGTCCAGCTGCGGATCGCCGTCCGGTAGATGGCGTCGCCATTCGGCGCGGACCAGATGCCCGGCTCCTCGCGGCTGGCGTGGCGGTACTCGCCGCGGAGTGTCTCGAGGAACGCCGCATCGGCGGGATAGACGACATCGCGGACGATGTCGCGGATCCGTTCCCGGTCGGCGTCCGAGGCGCCCTGGACGCTCGAGGGGATGATCGCCTGGTCGATCGGGATCGCGAGCATCCGCTCGATCTGCGCGATGGTCCGCTCGGTGACGATCGATGGTGCCGTCAGGCCCGTGCCGAGCGCCTCGCGCAGGATGTCGGCGTTGGCCGCCATGAACGCCGGGTAGGCGTGCAGCCGGGCGATGAACGCCTCGAGCCGCTCGGGCGTGTCGACCGGCTGGAACTGCGTCAGCTGGGGCATCAGCTGCTGCGGCCCGTTCATCTGGTCGACGACGCGGAGCTGGTGCAGCCCCTGGTCGTCCTCCTCGACGCGCAGCTCGCCGATGACCTGGAGCATGTCCCGGGTGATGCGCGACTCGGTATCCAGGTCGTCCGTGGGGATCGCCGCCGCTTCGGCAGCCGTTCGCGCCATGTGCTCGCGGACCTTGGCCCGACCGGCCGGCGACGGATCCTCGAGTCGGTCGGCATAGCGCTCGTCGCCGTAGAAGGTGGCGGTCACCGGGTCGAGCTCGAGGACGCCCTCCCAGAAGCGCTCGGAAAGGTCCTCCACGGCGGCACGGTCGTCGGTCATGGTCGGTCTGATGCCTCCCCCATGTGGTGTCATCTGGTTCGCGGCCGGCTCGGGCGCCGCGGCGTTGATCAGTCGGCCTAGCGTACCGCGGCGGACCCTCAGCCCGCGAACAGCGGGATCTGCTCGCCGCCGCGCTCGACGACGGGGTCCAGGCCAAGCAGCGGCTCCAGCGCGTCCAGGTCCGGCTTGTCGGCGGCCAGGAACGTGCGCAGGTGATCCCACTTGATGATGTGCCAGCCGTACTCCTCCATGGCCGCGCGCAGGAGCGGTGAGCGCTCGAGCTTGTGGCGGACGAGATCGGTCCGCTCCGGGGCGATGGCGAGGAACCGCACGAGCCGTTCATCGGACCCGATGCGTACGTGGCGGCGGAGGAGCGGCTCACCGAGGATCGCCGTCCACTCGACCTCGAACAGGAAGGCGAGTTTGCTGCGGACGTACCAGATGGCATCGACATCGGACAGCTCGGGGACCGACCGCGCCACGCCACCCAACCCGACCGTCTGCTCCCGTTCGCCGAGGAGGTCGCCCAGGTGCCCGGCTCCATGTCGGCGCGCCTGCTCCTTCTGCGCGAGCCAGACGCGCATCCCCATGCGGTGGCCGGCGTCGGCCAGGTTCGCCAGCAGCTCCGTGTGCTCCTGGCTTCGCTTCAGCAGGTCGTCACCGGTGATCAGGCGGTCCGGCGTGCTCGCCATGCTGCGGTAGCTCTGGAGGCACGCCCGGACGAGCGTCTCGTCCGGCAGGTCGTGGCCGCTGAACAGGGTCGCCATCCGCTCGTAGAACGCCGCTTCCGACAGGGGTCCTGCCGTGGACAGCAGGCTGAAGACGGCCCATTCGACGCGGTCGGCCAGGGGCGCGGCCGCGGCGTCCCGATCCGCGCTGTCGGCGAGCCACCAGCGGCCCGGCTCGATCTCGGTGAGGCGGCGCTGGTTCGGCCGGGCGAGCTCGTCGCGGATCAGGGCGAGGAGGCGGTCGACCGGGTCGGCCGCGGCGCCGGACGCCTCGACGCTCGCGACGGGCTCAGGGGAGCCCGCCGGAGGGTCGGACGCCCCCGCCGGGACGTCGGACGCGTTCGCCGGCTGGGTCGTGAGCGGTGTTGGCGGCGTCGGGGTCTGGGCCTGCGCGGGGCGCGTGCCGGTGGCCAGCCGGCGAAGCTGACCGGACCGATCGAGGCCGACGAGGATCTCGCCGAAGAGCCGCTCCATGCGGGCCGGTTCGCCGCGGGCCCGCAGGGTCTCGACGGCCGCCTCGGTCACGACCTTGGCGGCATCCGTCCCGGAGAAGGGCCGCTGGTCGAAGCGCTCGGGAGGCGCGAACAGACCGCGCCCGGGGACCATGTCCGGGTCGCCCGAGCCGCCGGGCACCGCCGGCAGCCCGACGTTCCCACGGGTGCGTGGCCCCGGTGGCATGGCAGCGCCCGGAGGGATCAGCTCGATCACCCCGGCGCTGGCATCGTCGGGATCCGACAGGCGGGCGACGACGAGCCGATACCCGGCCGACGCGCCACCGATGGCCACCGCGGCCAGGGCCTCCATCCCGCCATCGACGAGTTGCACGACCCGACCGTCGCGCGCCATCGACGGCTCGACGGCGGCCAGCGAGCGGCCGATGGCGACCGCCTGCCACGACCACGGGGCACGGAGCGAGGTATCGGCCAGCGCATCGATCGGCAGCAGCCCGGCCGCCTCCCGTCCAAGGGTCCACGCCGTCCCGTGATAGGCGGCGGCCAGCCGGTCGAGGCTAGGCCGGATGGGCGGCTGACCCAGCACCAGGCGCACGCGGGGCGGCGGCGCGGCCGACCGATCGCCGCTGCCGGGGCTGCTGACCTCGAGGAGCGCCCGCACGGCCGACGAGCTGGCGATCGCCAGGACCGCCGTGGCCGAGCCTTCGCCCAGCGCCTGCAGGTCCTCGCCGAGCCGAGCCTGCATCGGCCCGAGCGCACCACCCTCCAGGCGCTGCACGAAACCGCGGACGGCGCGGAAGCCATCCTCGAACGCGAGCCACGGGTTGCGCTCACGCCATTGCGTGGCGGAGGGAAGCCGGACGTGCCCGCCGGCCACCCGCAGCGAGCCGCCCCGGCCGGCGCCTCCGACGAGTCGGCTCGATGGCAACAGCGTGTGCAGGAGCGCCAGGCGAAGGGCCGCCAGGACGTTGGCGGCGCGCAGGTCCCCTTCGATGCGCTCCATGATCGCGGTCAGGGCGATGAGCTGGCGCGGGGTGTGCAGGTCCAGCAACTCATCGACCAGGGACGGCGCGCCCTCGACGATCGGGAACCGGTCGCGCGCCCAGGAGCGCGCCGCCTCGAGGTCGGCATCGGCCGTCGAGCGCGCCACGTCGTCCGGTTCGAGCGGCGCCTGGCGCTGCTCCGAGCCGCCGCGCTGGTCGCGGCAGACCGTGCAGCGGTAGTGGCGGATGACCGCCCGAGGCGCGCCGTCGTCCTCCGCGGACCACGTGAACTCGTCGGCGACGAGCATCCGGCCGCACGTCGCGCAACGCGTCGCGAACAGGTCGCCGACCGACACCTTGAGGCTCGTCTCGCGCCGGGGTGACGCCGACATGCCCTGGAACGCAGCGTCGAGATGGCGCACGTCCGGCGGCCGCAGCACGACCTCGGCGAGCATCCGGGTCAGCGGCGTCGATTCGATCGAAACGGCCCGGCGTTGGCGGTCGAGGGCGGCCCGGGCCACCCAGCCGCCCCGGCCAGCCAGGTCGACGACGATGTCGCCCGGGCCCGTGTGCGCCTCGATGCGCGCCGCCAGCAACGCCGACGACGGGGCGGGTGCGAGCCGCTCGAAGGCGGGCAGCGAGTAGCCGGTTTCCTCGCGCGTGGAGATGACGCGGCCGGTCATGATCTCGAAGATGCTAGCCCACCGACGCGAGCCGGGGGCGCGAAGCATCGACAGGCGGGCGGTCGGCTCGTAGTCTTGCGCTGACCATGGCCAGCCCATCGACCGTCGACCTGGACACCGCCCGGAGCCACATCGAACGTGGCCTGGCCGATCTGCTGGCCGTCCCCGACGCCGCCCTGGAGGGGCCCTGGCAGTGGCCCGATCACGGCGAGGCTGACCGGCGATATGGCTTCTTCCGGATCCTCGAGGACCTCGAGGCGACGGCGGCCGCGATCGACGCCACGCGCGGTGCCCGGCCACCCGCCGAGGCCATCGTCGCGCCGGTGACGGTCGCGCGCTGGGACCTCGTCGGCGCCCTGCTGCCCTTGACGGGCCAGGAGCTCGACACCGACCCGGGGCGCTCGGAATGGTCGATCCGTCGGGCGGTCGCGCACATCATCTCGGTCCA
>JAXDKY010000253.1:0-4471 GCA_034666885.1 Chloroflexota bacterium | reverse complement strand
ACGCGACCTACGAGCTGTTCCGGGCGCACTACGCGCCGCGCCCCGACGTCGTGGGCCGCGACGGGATCATCCTGTCCGGCGTCTCTGGCCTGTGCGACCAGCTGCTCTACCTCCTGCGCGAGGAAGGCGCCACGCACGTGGGCTGCGCGACCGACCGGGTGATCGAGTCGTTCCGCAACGACCTCTTCCCCGGCTACAAGTCATCCGCGGGCATGCCGCCCGAGTTGCTTGCCCAGTTCCCGATCGCGGAAGCGGCCATCGAGGCGCTGGGGCTCGTTCTCTGGCCGATGATCGAGTTCGAGGCCGACGACGCCATCGCGGCCGCGGCCGTCCGGTTCGCCGACGACAAGCGGGTCGAGCGGATCCTCATCTGCACGCCCGACAAGGACATGGCCCAGCTCGTTCGCGACCAGCGGATCCTCCTGTGGGATCGGCGGCGCGCCATCACGTATGACGACGCGGGCGTTCGGGCCAAGTGGGGCGTGCCTCCGCCGTCGATCCCCGACTGGCTGGCGCTCGTCGGCGATTCCTCGGACGGGTACCCCGGACTCCCCGGCTGGGGCGCCAAGGGTGCCGCCGCCGTCCTCGCACGATACGGCCACTTCGAGGACATCCCCGAACGAGCGTCGGCCTGGGAAGTGCCGGGCGTCGGTGGCGCACGGGCGATCGGGCTGGCGGCGAGCCTGCGCGAGCACTGGGATGAGGCGCTGCTCTACCGCGACCTCGCCCGCCTGCGCACGGAGGCTGACGGCGTCCCGATCCGGCAGAAGGATCCGGACGAGCTGCGCTGGGACGGCGCGCCACGCGACACCTGGGAGGCCTTCTGCGAGGAATGGGGCCTGGATCGATTGCGGACCCGGCCGCACCGCTGGCTCGACGAAGCCTGAGCGCCCGCCCCTCCAGGCGGGCCCGCCTCGGCCGCAGGTAGGCCGCGCCCGACTAGCGGACCAGCTCGAGGAAGGTCCCGTGATGCGCGACCGGCGCGGACAGGATGCCGATCGACGCCGGCTTGCGGGCCAGGTCGAACCACGGGCCGCCGTCCATCGCCGTGACCCGGGCCCCGCCCCGCTCGGCGATCAGCCCGGCGGCGGCCACGTCCCAGGCCGACAGCCCGCCCTGCTGGATGAACGCGTCGAATCGGCCGTTGCCGACGTACGCGAGCGCGAGGGCGGCGGAGCCCATCGACCGCGAGATCCGGATGACCTTGCGGACCGCCCGCGATCGGCCGACCGCCGAGCGGCCGCTGAGCGCCAGCGACACCACGAAATCCGAGATCTTGTCCTTCTCCGAGGCGCTGATCGCGTGGCTCGGCGAGCCCAGCGGCGCGGCCAGCAACGCGGGCCCATCGGCGGTCGCGGCGAACGTCTCGCCGCGCGTCGGGTCGTGGACGACCCCGACGGATGGGCGCCCGTCGACGACGAGCCCGATCGACACGCAGAAGAACGGGATGCCGTTGGCGTAGTTCACCGTGCCGTCGAGCGGATCGACGATCCACAGCCGGCCACGCCCCGAGGTGGGCGCCTCGCCCGCGATCGCCCGGTGCTCGCCGGTCTCCTCGGCCAGGATCGCGTCGCCCGGGTGGCGCTCACGGATGGCATCGATGATGAGCGCCTCGGACAGGTGGTCGGCCTCGGTCACGACGTCGCGCGCGCTCTTGTGGTCGATGCGCTCGAGCCGCTCGTAGCGGTCCATGAGGACCTCGCCCGCCCGCGCCGCCAACGCCAGGCCGAACGCGAGGTCGTCGGCGGTCGTTACGGTGTCCGACACGACACGGAGAGCTGCCGCGGGCCTGGCCCGAACTCGGTGACGACGGCCGGGAAGCTCACCGTCTGGCCCGCCCCGATGCGCGGACTGAGGACGAAGGCGCTGCCACTGATTCCGCCATCGGCCGCGTCCACGATGCGGCACGTCGTCTGGCCGGTCTGCTTGCCCTGGTTGGTGACTGTGAGGGTCAGGCTCACGCCGTCGCCGGTCGGCGTCAGAGCGGAAAGGCTCGCCGGGAACGGACCGCTGCCCGCGATGGACAGGCGGGCCACGACGAGCAACAGGACGATGGTGAGCGCAACCACGCCAAAGATCGTGCCGTGCACCTGCGACGAGGCGGAGTCGCGAAGACCCAACGGGTTGCAGCGCTCGCACAGTCCGACACCCGGGCCCACCGGGGCACCGCAACGGGCGCACGGATGGGTGGGCTCCGCGATCGGCGCGGGGGTCGGCACCAGCGGGGACGCGGGGTTGGTCGGGGTCACCCGTGGATGGTGCCACGAACGAGGGTCACCAGCGACCGACGGCCTCCACGAGGGCATCGACATCGTCGGTCGTCCGGGCGAGCACGATCGCCCCGTCCGCGCCCACCTGGTGCCAGCGTTCCCAGGTCTCGCGCGGGGCCTCGATCCAGGGCGTGTCGCGGATGGAGGCCTCCGACAGCCACTCGCCCTGGAAGCCGACGAACAGCGTCTGGTCCTCACGACGCCGCCCCGATGCCTCGAGCGACTCGAGGTAGAGCGGCAGGTTCTGCTCGAAGTTGTCGTCGAACGCCGACCAGCCGTCGCCGATGCGGCCGGCCAGTCGGGCACCGGCCGGGGTCTCGCCACCGACCACGATGCGCGGCGCCGGATCGGGCACCGGATAGGCGACGGCGTCCCGCAGCGGGTAGAACGGCGACGGGCGGGTGACCGGGCCGCCGGTCCACAGCGCCCGGATGACGGCGACGGCCTCCTCGAGCCGGGCGACGCGCTCCGGCGCCGGCGGGAAGTCGATGCCGTAGGCCTCGTGCTCCTTGGGCGCGCCGCCGATCCCGATCCCGAGGATCAACCGGCCCCCACTCGCGATCTGCAGAGTCGACGCCATCCGGGCCACGACGGCCGGGTGGCGGTTCATCACGTTCATCACGAACGGCGCGACGGTGACCCGCGACGTCTGCGCCGCGGCCATCGACAGGATCGTCCAGTTCTCGACCACGGGAACGGCCGGGTCGCCGCGGCCCATGAAGTGGTCCCAGCACCACAGCCCGGCGTAACCAGCCTCGTCGAGACGGCGGGCACTCTCGAGCCACCACGCCGGCTCGGCCCGAATGGAGCGCAGGCAGACGCCGATGGGTAACCGGTCCCCGGACCCGCCTCCCGGGCCGCCCCCGGAGGTCACCGCGCTAGAGCTCCGTCTCGAACAGGCGCACGTCCTCGGCCCCGATCGCGTGGCCGTCACCGCGTGTCGGCCCGAGCGCCGCGCCCGCCCCCAGCGCATCGAGGTCGGCCGGGAACCGGCCGATGAGGTCGATGACGACCTTCTGGATACGCTCCGCGTTCGCCTGGAAGACCTCGAGGACGTCGGTCGCGTTGACGGCCTCGGTGCCCTCATGCACGCCGGCGTCGTAGTCGGTGATGAGGCTGATGTTGACGACGGCGATCCCGAGCTCGCGACACAGCCACGCCTCGGGATACTGGGTCATGTTGATGACTTCCCAGCCGGCGTCGCTGAACCACTTCGACTCGGCCTTGGTCGAGAAACGCGGGCCCTCGATGACGACGACGGTGCCGCGATCGTGGACCTCGATGCCGTGGTCGCGGATGGTGTCGATCGCCAGGCGGCGAAGGGTCGGGTCGTAGGTCTCGGCGGACGAGAGGTGGGTCACGATGGGCCCGTCGTAGAACGTGTGCGGACGCCCCGACGTCCGGTCGACGAACTGGTCGCAGACGACGAAGTCGCCGGGCTTGACGGCGAGCTGCAGGGAGCCCGCGGCGCAGGGCGAGATCGCCGCCTTCACGCCGAGGGACTTCATCGCCCAGACATTGGCCCGGTAGTTGATCTTGTGGGGCGGGATCGTATGCCGCCGGCCATGGCGCGGCAGGAAGGCGACCTTGCGACCGGCGACATCGGCGAGGAAGATCGAATCGGATGGGGCGCCATACGGCGTATCGACCTTGACCTCGCGCACTTCATCGAGGAGCGAGTAGAACCCCGAGCCTCCGAAGACGCCGATCTCCGCGGTGTCCGCCACGTGCACTCCTCCATCGTTCCTGGGGTCGCCAGCGAGCAGGGGCCGCGCGACGCCTGGGCGGCTCGATTCTATGCGGCCGGGGCTTACGATGGTGACAGCCGCGCTCCGCGGCGCCAAGGAGCCGCCAGATGACGGACGACAACCCGACCCCGACGACCCGGACGCCGATCCCGGAACCGTCGGCAGCGCCGGCGGATGGCTGGCCCGGCAATACGGCCGCTGGCGGGACGACGGAGCCCGACGCCGGTACCGGGGCGCCGTTCGCGGCGCCGCCCGCGGCCGTTCCACCGCCGCCGGAGCCGCCCCCGTCGGTCGCCGCTCCGCCGCCCCGCGCCGAGCGGGACCGCGGCCGGACGGCATCGGTCCTGTTCGGGCTGGTCATCCTTGGGCTCGGCCTGTGGTTCTTTGTGGAGCACACGCTTGGCTACCAGTTGCCGCGCATCCGGTGGAGCCAGATCTGGCCGGTGTTCCTGA
>JAXDKY010000252.1:0-6807 GCA_034666885.1 Chloroflexota bacterium | reverse complement strand
TCATCTCGAGCAGCTCACCGACCCGCTTGGCGATCGCGGCCTTGGGCTGCTTCTTCACGCGCATGCCGAAGCCGATGTTGTTGGCGACGCTCATGTTCGGGAACAGGGCGTAGGACTGGAAGACCATGCCCACGTCGCGCTTGTTCGGCGGTAGACCGGTGATCTCCTTGCCGTCGACGCTGATGCTGCCCGAATCGGGGTATTCGAAGCCGGCGATCATCCGCAGGGTGGTCGTCTTGCCGCAGCCCGACGGTCCCAGGAACGAGATGAACTCGCCCCGTTGCGCTGAGAGGTCGAAGTCCGCCACCGCCGCGAAGCTGCCGAACCGTTTCTGGACGTGGTCCAGCTCCAGGAAACCCATGGTCGCCTCGTTCATCAGTGGGCGCCTCCGATCTCGATCCGCGTCCGCGTATCGCGACCGAGGAAGGCGATGACGATCATGGCGAGCCACGTGAGGCCGAAGCTGATGAGCGACACGGCCGCTGGCTCGTAGGCCTTGGTGTTGCCAAGCAGGGACAGGTAGGGCCCGAATGCCGGCCGTGCCAGGAAGGTGGCGATAGTGAACTCGCCGAGAACGATGGCAAGCGTCAGGAAGGCGCCGCTCAACAGCGCCACGCGCAGATTCGGCAGGATGATCCGCCACAGGATGGTCGGCCATCCGGCGCCCATGCTCTGGGCGGCCTCCGTCAGGCTCCGGATGTCGATCGACCGAAGGCCGGTGTCCACCGCCCGGTACATATAGGGCAGCGACAGCACGACGTAGCCCAGGACGAGCAGGGCGGTGCTGCCGAGATCGGTATGCGTCAACGGAAGCGGCGGGTGGCTGTAGACCCGGATGAGCCCGAACACGAGCACCACCGCGGGGATGACGAAGGGCAACAGGCTCACGAACTCGACCAGCGATCGAGCTCGTGGCACGCGCAGCTGGACCCAGTAGGCCGTCGGGACGATGAGTGCCAGGCTGGCCGCGATGGTCACGACGCCGATCGTGAACGAGTAGAGCAGGCTGCTCAGGAACTTCGGGTCCGCGAAGGAGTTCGTATAGGCCGCGAAGGCCGGCTTGGCTTTCAGCGAGAAGTCGAGCGTGGCAAACAAGGGCAGGAAGAAGTAGATGATGCCCAGCGCGAACACGACCCACCAGACCAGGGAAGCGCGACGTCGCCTCATCGTCGCCAGCGCTCCGCGCGCCGCTGGAGGAACGTGTAGATCAGGATCGAGACCGCCATGATCGCGACCATGCCCATTGCCATCGCGTAGCCAAGGCCCGGGTTGTGCAGCACGTCGCCGCTGATCTGGGCGCCGATGATCACGGGCACGATGGGCAACGTCCCACTCGTCAGCTGGTAGGCCGTCGCCTGCGCTCCGAAGGCGTTCCCGAAGAGCAGGATGATGGTGCCAAGGATCGTGGGGAAGAGGATCGGCAACGCCACGCTTCGCCAGTACTGGGCGGAGCTCGCGCCCAGGTTCTCGGCCGCCTCGCGCCATTCCTGTCGCAGCCCATCGATCGCCGGCGCGATGATCAGCACCATGAGCGGGAACTGGAAATAGAGGTAGACGAGCTCGAGGCCCACCTTGCTGTAGATGGTGAAGCCCGAGGCGTACGGATTGATGCCGATGCCCTTGAGGAAAACGGTCACGATGCCCAGCTGACCGAGCGTGAAGATGAACGCCAGGGCCAGCGGAACCCCGGCGAAGTTGGAGGCAACGCCCGAGAAGGTCATCAGGGCGACGCGGAGCACGCGTGGCAGCCCGCCGAGGATGACCGCGTACGCCAGCAAGAAACCGAAGATGCCGCCCACGATCGCGGTCACCAGGCTGATCTCGATGCTCGTCCTGAAGGCGTTGGTGACGCTCGGCGTGGCTAATTCCGCGTAATTCTGGAGGGTCGTGTGGCCCTGGTTGTCCTGGAAGCTGCCGATGACCAGGTAGCCGACTGGTGCCGCGATGAAGAGGGTGGCAAACAGGAAGAACGGCACGAGCCCGAGCCAGGATCGGGACACGCGTCGAGCGGGACGCGCCGGAGGCGCACCCCGCTCGACAGCGGTCGTCACGAATCCCTGCGAGCGCAGTGGGTCGCTACCTCAACTCGGTGGCTTGACGACGTCGACGCCGACGGTCGTGTCCCAACCTTCGGTGATCAGCTTGGTGGCTGCGGCCAGCTGAGCGGGAGTCGGGAAGACGGCGCCCGCGGAGTCGGGGAGCTTGGCGGCAAGGTCCGCCGGGACCACGCCACGAGCGACCATGTCCTCGTAGCGGATCGGGTTGCAGTAGCCCTTGAGGTAGAGCAACTGGCCCTCGTCGGAGTACAGGTACTCCATCCACAGCTTGGCCGCGTTCGGATGCGGCGCTGACTTGCTGATGGCCTGGACATAGGTGCCGCCAAAGCGACCGCTGGTCGGGACGGTCACATCGATGGTCGGATTGCCGGCCGTGGCGTCACGGTGCGCGAGGGAGTTGTACGACCAGCGAACTGCGATCGGCGTGGCGCCCTGGACGATCGTCCCCGGGCTGGCGTCGACCGGCACGAAGTTGCCGGCCTCGACGACCTTCTTCCAGAAATCGAGACCCGGTTGGGCGTTGTCGAGTGAGCCGCCATTGGCCAGCGCGGACGAGTAGACGGCCGAGATGGCCTGGGCGGCCGTCCGGGGGTCGCCGTCCATGGAGACCTGGCCCTTGTATTCGGGCTTCAACAGGTCCGACCAGTCCTTCGGGGGATTGGGGACCACGGCGGTGTTCGTCTCGAAGGAGAGGACGCCGTAGTAGTCGCCGTACCAGATGCCATCGGCACTCTTGGCCGCTTCAGGGATGGTGTCCCAGGTCGCGACCTTGTATGGCTGGAAGAGGTCCTTGTTGGTCTCACCGAAGTCGAAGCCGATGTCCAGGACGTCCGGCGTCTGCGGGCCAGGGTTGCCCTGGTTGGCCTTGACAGCCTCGATCTCGTCGCCGGACGTGCCGAGCGGGCTCAGCTCGTTGATGGCGATGCCCGGGTACTTGGCCTTGAAGCCGTCGAGCACCTCGCCGTAGTTGCACCAGTCGTGGGGCAACGCGATGGTGGACAGGTTGGCTTCGGCCGTGGCGTCCGCCACCAACTTCGTCATGTCGACGGCAGCCGCGCTGGGCGCGGTGGACGCTCCGGTCGAGGCTCCAGCTGATGCCGGTGCTGGTGCCGAGGCGGGTGCGGCCGTGCCGGCCGGGGTGGAGCAGGCGGCGAACAGGATCGCCGACGCTGCCAGGAGACCCGACCAGCGGGTCAGGATACGTGTCGTTGACAAGGGATCCTCCTCCAGATCGATGCGTGGACACAGCGTTCGTGGTGACAGCCGAGGCCCCTCCATGGCCCTACCGACCCCCGACTGACGGCCCGGTTCTGGGAGGCCGCATCGGTGTCCGTGCATTCCACCCCGCGAACCGGCCGCCGTCAAGACGATGTGACGGGTTTGTTAACGCCGCGTAGCCGCCACGATATCCCGTCGCGCCCTCGACGCGGCGGTCAACTTCGCAGTCGAGCCATCTCCGGGTCGAAGAGGGGATCGGTCGCCACGGTCGCGGGCACCGCCTCCCCGAGGTATCGGATCGTGACGGCCCGTCCCGCCTGCGCCGCGTCGGACGGGAGCCAGGCGTAGGCGATCGGCTGGTCGATCGAGAAGCCATACGCGGCGCTCGTGACGTACCCCGCCGGGCGCCCGTCGACCTCGACCGGTTCCTTACCCATGACCACGGCCTGGTGATCGGCGATCACGAGCGGGACCAGTCGCCGGGCCGGGTTGGCCGCGTCCTTTCTCGCGAGGGCGGCGCGGCCGGTGAACTCGCCCTTGTCCATGCGGACCGCAAACCCGAGCCCCGCCTCGTAGGGGTCGTGCTCGGTGGTCATGTCCGCTCCCCACGACCGGTAGCCCTTCTCCAGGCGGAGGCTGCCGAAGGCGCTCCGGCCGGCAGCGATCAGGCCATGCTCCTGGCCGGCGGCCCACAAGGTGTCCCACAGCTTCATGCCCATGTCCGCGGTCGTGTACAGCTCCCAGCCGAGCTCACCGACGTAGGACAGGCGGAGCGCGGTGACGGGCACGTTGCCGATCCAGAGCTCGCGGCCCTGGAAGTAGCGGAACGCCTCATTGGAGACGTCGGCGTCCGTCAGCGACTGGAGGATGTCCCGGGCCCGCGGCCCCCACAGCCCGATGCAGCACGTCCCGGAAGTGATGTCGCGGACCGCGACCGACCCATCCGCAGGGGCCTGCCGTCGAAGCAGGTCGTAGTCGAGGTTGCCGTTGGCGCCGATCTGGAAGCGGTCGTGGCCCAGTCGCGCGATCGTCAGGTCGCTGCGGATCCCGCCGTGCTCATCGAGCATGAGCGAGTACACGACCGTGCCGACCGGCCGGTCCAGGCGGTTGGTCGTCAGCCCGTCGAGGAACGACAGGGCGCCCGGCCCGGTCACCTCGAGCCGCTTGAGGGAGGTCATGTCGTACAGGCCGGCCGTGTCGCGTGTGGCGCGCGCCTCGGCGCCGGCGATCGGATGCCAGTAGCGCTCGGCCCAGGCGTTGCGACGCGGGATGTCGTAGCGACCCAGCAGGCCCTCGTTCGTGCCGTACCAGTGCGGCCGCTCCCAGCCGTTCCCCTCGAGAAAGTACGCGCCCAGCTCCTGCTCTCGCTCGTAGAACGGCGACGTGCGCAGCGGTCGCGGATCCTCCATCGGCTGGAGTGGATGGAGGATGTCGTAGACCTCGATGTAGTTCTGGATCCCGCGGTCGTGGATGTACGAAGGGGCCAGCTGGTGGGCCTCGAAGCGGTTGACGTCGGCCTCGTGCAGGTCCGTCGGCGAGCCGCCGTCCACCAGCCATTCGGCCATCGCCTTGCCCACGCCGCAGGCATGGGTGACCCACACGGCCTCGGCCAGCCAGAAGCCCTTGACGTCCGGCGATTCGCCCATGAGCGGGGCGCCGTCCGTGGTGAACGAGAAGATGCCGTTGATGCCGTGGTCGACGCCGACCCCGGGCCCCCGCAGTGCCGGCACGATCGCCTGGGCCCAGCGCCACGATTCGGCGAAGGTGTCGGGCGTGAAGTCGAGCACGGACGGCATGACCGGGGCCTCGGTCGGATGGAGGATCGTCGCGGCGTCGATCGGCATGGGCACATGGGCGTACGACCCGACACCGAGTCGATCGGTGTGCTCTCGGAAATAGAGGTCGCGATCCTGGACGCGGACGATCGGGTGGACGTCCTCTTGGTCCGCTGGGATCGCGAGGGCCATCACCTCGGGGAGGGGACCGGTCGTCGTGTACTGGTGGGCCAGCGGCTGGAGCGGCACGGTCATGCCGACCATCGCGCCGATGAGCGGGCCCCAGATGCCCGCTGCGCAGACGACGATGTCGGCCTCGATCTCGCCCTGGTCGGTGACCACCGCCCGGACCCGGCCGTCGTCGGTGCGGATGCCGGTCACGGTGTGCTGGCCGAGGAACCGGGCACCGCCCTCCGTGGCGCGGCGAGCCTGGGCTTCGGACACGCGAACGGCCTTGGCGAGCCCATCGGTCGGAACGTGATACGCGCCGAGGATGGCGTCGCGGTCGACGAGCGGCCACAGCCTGGCGGCCTCGTCCGGATCGATCACCCGGCCCTCGATGCCCCACGCCTCGGCGAATCCGGCCCGTCGGTGGAGCTCGCGCAGTCGATCGGGCGTCAGCGCGAACTCGAGGCTGCCGACCTGGTTGAAGCACCATTCCCCGTCGAGCTCGAGGGAGCACGACTTCTCGACCGTGTAGCGAGCGAACTCGGCCATGGTCTTGGAGCCGTTGGTCTGAAACACGAGACCGGGCGCGTGCGAGGTCGAGCCGCCGGCCGCGAACAGCGGCCCCTGCTCGATGACGACGACGTCGGACCAGCCGCGCAGGACGAGCTCGTCGGCGATAGAGCAGCCGACGATACCGGCACCGATGATCGCGACGCGGGGGTGGGCGGCCAAGCGCTCGACTCCTCCAGGGATGCGAATGGGGCCGGCGACCGGGTGATCGCCGACCCCGCGGGTTCAGGTCCGGGACGGACGCCCGATCACGGCATCCAGGCTGACCATTTGGCCTCGTTGTCGGCGACCCACTTGGCGCCGGCCTGGTCGGCGGTCATCGACTGGTTGGTGATGTAGTCCGCGACGAGGTTCTGGTCCGCGTTGGTCCAGCTGAAGTTCTTGACCAGCGTGAAGGCGTCGCCGCCACTATCGGCGAACTTCTTGGCGACGATCTTGTTCAGCTTGTAGAGCGGGTAGTCGCACGCGACCTTGTTCGGGTCGGCGTCGCAGCCATCGGTCCAGGCCGGCAGGTTGACCTTGACCAACTTGATCTTGCTGTGCAGCCACTGCGGGTCGTAGAAGTAGCCGATGAGCGGCGTCTTCTGCTCGGTCGCCTGCTGGAACGCGGTGATGGTGGCGGCCTCGCTACCGGAGTAGACGACCTTGAAGTTCAGGCCGAGGTTCTTGATGAGCGCCTCGTCGTTCGTGACGAACGTCGGGTCACTACCAAGGAACTGGCCCTGGTCGCCGGACTCGGAGGTCTTGAACAGGTCGGCGTACTTGTTGAGGTTGTTCCAGTCGGTGATGTCCGGATACTTGTCGACCATCCATCCCGGGACATACCAGCCGATGATCCCCGTCACCCCGTTCGGCCCGGCGTCCTGGGCGAGCTTGTCCGTGGTGATGTACTTCTTCTCGAGGTCGGGATGGCCCCAGTTCTCGAGGATGACGTCGACCTCGCCCGTCTGGAAGCCCTGCCAGGCCACCTCCTCGGCCAGGGTGCTCGTCGCGACCTTGTAGCCCAGCTGTTGGATCAG
>JAXDKY010000251.1:0-7037 GCA_034666885.1 Chloroflexota bacterium | reverse complement strand
TGCCCGCCGACGACTACACGGACCCGGCGCCGGCCACCACGTTCGCCCACCTCGACTCGACGATCCGCCTCGAGCGCAACATCGCCGAGCTCGGCATCTATCCCGCCGTCGACCCGCTGACCTCGACGTCCCGCGTCCTCGACCCGAATGTCGTCGGTCAGGAGCACTACGACGTGGCGCAGGAGACCAAGCGCGTCCTCCAGCGCTATCGCGACCTGCAGGACATCATCGCCATCCTCGGCATCGACGAGCTGTCCGAGGACGACAAGGCCACGGTCGCCCGCGCCCGGCGCCTGCAGCGCTTCGCCAGCCAGCCCTTCTTCGTCGCCGAGGTCTTCACCGGACGCCCGGGCGCCTACGTCTCGATCAAGGACACGGTGGCCAGCTTCAAGGAGATCCTCGAAGGCAAGACGGACACTCTGCCGGAGCAGGCCTTCTTCCTGGCCGGCACGGTAGAGGACGTTCGGGCCAACGCCGAGAAGCTGGGCTCGTGAGGTTCCTCGTGGCGGGTCCTGTCACCGGACACCGCCCGGCCTCCGGTCGCTCCGGCGCTGCGCCTAGCGCTCCCTCCGCCGGACGGCGCCCGGCGCCACCCGCCTCCACGGCCACCCGCCCCGCTGCCGCACCCGGGACGCCGTCATGACCATCCTGCTGGAGATCGTGACCCCGGAGCGCCTCGCATACTCCGATGAAGTCGATGCGGTCGTCCTGCCCGGCTCCGAAGGTGAGATGGGGGTGCTGCCGCACCACGCGCCGCTGGTGTCCACGCTTGGGGTCGGGGAGCTTCGGTTCCGCAAGGGTGGGACGGAGGAGTCGTTCGCCATCGTGGGTGGGTTCGTGCAGGTGCGACCCGATCGTGTCGTGGTGATGGCCGAGACGGCCGACATGGCCAGCGAGATCGATCTCGAGCGCGCGCAGGAAGCCCGTCGCGAGGCCGAACGGACCCTCGAGAGCGGCTACCACGAAGGCGTCGACCTGTCGGCCGCCCGGGCGGCCCTCCAGCAGGCGCTCCTCCGGATCCGTGTCGCCGAGCGACGTCACCGGGAGGGTCCGCGTCACCGCGGATAGCCCATGGCGGACGCAAGGCCGTTCCTCTGGGAATACGTCCCGGAGCCGGTCCAACGAGAGGTCTTTCGCGTGGAGGGCGGGCAGCCGCTGTCGGGCAGCGTGGCGATCAGTGGGGCGAAGAACGCTGCGCTGAAGATGCTGGCGGCCGCGACGCTCACCGGCGAACGCTGCCGGTTCACGAACGTCCCCGAGATCGAGGACGTCCGCGTCATGGCCCAGACCCTGACCGAGCTCGGCGTGGTCGTAGACCATCCGGAGCCGAACGTCTACGAGGTCGCCGCCGGCGACGTCGAATGGCAGTTCGTGCCGCTCGAGGCCGCCGCCAAGATGCGCGCCTCGTTCATGTTGCTTGGTCCGCTGCTGGCGCGGTTCGGACGCGTGATCATCAGTAACCCGGGTGGCGATCGGATCGGGCGGCGCCCGGTCAACCTCCACGTCGAGGCGATGCGTACGCTGGGCGCCCAGATCGACTATCGCAACGGCTACTACTTCGCGACGGCGCCGGGACGACTGCGTGGCGCCGAGATCCGATTCCCGTTCGTGTCGGTCATGGGCACGGAGAACGCCATGCTCGCGGCCACGCTCGCCGACGGCCACACGGTCCTGCGGCCGGCTGCCCAAGAGCCGGAGGTCGATGACCTCATCGTGTTCCTCCAGAAGATGGGCGCCGAGGTCGAACGCACGTATCCCGACACGATCGAGATCGAAGGCCGAAAGCGTCTGCGCGGCGCCGAGCATCGCGTGATCCCCGACCGCATCGAGGCCGGCACGTTCGTGGTCGCCGGCGCCATCACCGGCGGCAAGATCACGCTGACTTCGGCTCCCTGCGAGCACCTTGGCGCCTTCGTCGAGACGGTCAGCCGGGCCGGCGTGAACGTGGTGTGCGGCAGGGACACGATCGAGGTCGATGGGAGCTCGCTCGACAAGGACGGCTTCAAGGCCGTCGACATCGAGACCGGCGCCTACCCGGGCCTCGCCACCGATCTCCAGCCCCCGACCTCGGTGCTCCTCACGCAGGCCAAGGGCACCTCCCTCGTGCGCGAGACCATCTTCGAGGACCGTCTCGAGTGGATGGGCGAGCTTCGCCGGATGGGCGCCTCGATCGACATCGTCGACAGCCATAGTGCGGTCATCAAGGGCCGACGACGCCTGCACGGCGCCGAAGTCGAGATCGGCGACCTGCGCGCCGGAGCGTCATTGATCCTCGCGGCGCTCGCCGCCAAGGGCACCACCATGATCCACGGTGCGCACCACGTTCATCGGGGCTATGAGAACATCGAAGGCAAGTTCCTGGAGCTCGGCGCCAGGATCGAGCGCCTGGCAGAAGGGAACGACACCTCTACCTCATGAAGATCGGCATCGACCTCGGCACCGCCAACGTCCTCGTCTACGTGAAGGGCAAGGGCATCGTCATCACCGAACCGTCCGTCGTGGCGGTCTCGGACGACAACCGCATCGTCGCCGTGGGCGAGGAAGCGCGAGCGATGATCGGTCGCACGCCCGGAAACATCCAGGCCATCCGGCCGATGAAGGACGGCGTGATCGCCGACTACGTCATCACCGAGGCGATGCTGCGCTTCTTCATCGCCAAGGCGACGAAGGGACGGATCGGCTTCAACCGGCCCGAGGTCATGATCAGCGTGCCGGCCGGGGTGACGTCCGTCGAGAAGCGCGCAGTCCGCGATGCGGCGCTCAAGGCCGGTGCCAAGGAGGCCTACCTCATCGAGGAGCCGCTGGCCGCGGCCATCGGGGCGAACGTGCCGATCAGCGGACCGTCCGGGAACATGATCATCGACATCGGCGGCGGGACGTCCGAGATTGCCGTGATCGCGCTGGGCGGCATCGTGGTCTCGCACTCGTTGCGGGTCGGCGGCAACAAATTCGATGAGGCCATCGCGACCTACATCCGCAAGAAGTACAACCTCATGATCGGCGAGCGCACGGCCGAAGAGGTCAAGATGCAGATCGGGACGGCGCTTCCGCTCGAGCGTGAGCTGACGATGGAGGTTCGCGGCCGGGACCTGATCGCGGGGCTCCCCCGCACGATCCCGATCACCTCGTCGGAGGTCATGGAGGCCATCGAGGCTCCGCTGCAGCAGCTGGTCGCGGCGGTCCGGACCGTCCTCGAGCAGACACCGCCGGAACTGTCCTCGGACATCATCGACAAGGGGATGGTGATGTCGGGCGGTGGGGCATTGCTGCGCAACGTCGACAAGCTGCTGACGCAGGTCACGGGGGTGCCGTGCCACGTGGCCGAGAACTCGCTCGATTGCGTCGCGCTCGGGACCGGGCTGGCGCTCGAGCACTTCGATTTCTTCAAGAAATCCCTGGTCCAGACGATCTGATCGACGTGCCCACCAGCGCCAGTTGGGAAGGTCGCATGGGCGGTCGGGGTCGGGGGGTGGCGTCGGGCGGTTCTGCGCGCCCGGAGCCCGCTAGGCGCAGCGCCGTAGGGCGAGGACGTGCAGGTTCGTCCGGCGACAGGACCCCCCGGGTATGACCAGGGCGTTCATCGACCTGCACTGTCATACGTCGGCGTCGTTCGATAGCCTGGCTCGGCCGCGGGATGTGGTGCGGGCTGCCGCGGCGCGGGGTCTGACCCACCTCATCGTGACCGACCACGATCGGATCGATGGGGCGATCGCTGCCCGTGACGCCGCGCCCGATGGGCTGACGGTCATCGTCGGCGAGGAGATCAAGACCGGCGACGGCGACCTGATCGCCGCGTTCCTCGAGCGGGCGATCCCGCCCGGCATGAGCGCGGTCGACACGGTGGCGGCGGTCCGGGAGCAGGGTGGCCTCGTCGGCATCCCGCACCCTTTCGACGGGCTGCGCGGCTCGCTGCTCACCGGTGGGCGGATGTCCGAGCTCGCCTCGCTCGTCGACTGGATCGAGGTCCACAACGCTCGACTGGTCGGCCGCGGCAACGAACGGGCCGCCACGTTCGCCCGCGAGCAGGGGATCCCGGGCGTGGCCGCCTCGGATGCCCATTCCGTGCTGGAGGTCGGGGTCGCCTACACCGCGCTGGATGGGGATCCGTCGTCGCCGGCAGGCCTACTCGCAGCGCTCGCCGGGGCCGAGATCGTGCCAGGCCGGGCCAGCTTCGCCGCCCGCCTCTGGACCCCCGTCGCCAAGGTCGTGAACCAGTTGCGAGGCAACGGCCGGATCCGCCCGGGGGCGACCGCATGAGCGAGCCGCGCGAGCCCGACGACGAGCGGCAGGACCATCGACCGATGGCTGGTGGGACCGGCGGACACGTACCGTCCGATGCCATGGAGGCGACCCCCACCCTCGATCCACGCGCCCTTCCGGGCGTGCCGCCGGCGCAGCTACCGATCGATGTCGAGCGCGAGCCCGACGCGGAGCAGATGTCGATCGCGCGACGGCTGCGACAGCCCCGGACGATCGTCTCGATCGCCGTGCCGCTGGTGGTCATCGCCATCTTCGTCGCCCTCAACGGCAAGCAGCTCGCGACCGTCCCGGGGCTGGTGCTGGCCGCCAATCCGCTGCTGGTGCTCCTGGCCTTCGTCGTGTTCTATGCCGGTTTCCCGTTGCGTGGCAAGCGCTGGGCCCTCCTCCTGCAGGGGACCGGCCTGCGCATCGGCACGAAGGATTCGACCGAGATCATCTTCCTGTCCTGGCTCGTGAACTGCGTCGTCCCGGCCAAGCTCGGCGACGTCTACCGCGCCTACCTGCTCAAGATCAACAGCACGGCATCGCTGTCGCGCACGTTCGGCACCGTCTTCATCGAGCGCGTCCTCGACGTCTTCGCGATCGCGCTCCTCGGTCTCGCGGCCGGGTACTGGAGCTTCCGTTCCGGGCTGCCGGCCGCGATCCAGGTCGTGTTCGGCATCGGGGTCGTGGTCGTCGCCGTACTTGCGGTCGGGCTCTTCACGATGCGCAACTTCGGACGCCAGATCATCGTGGCGCTCCCCCTGCCGCACCAAATCCGCGACCTGTACGACCGGTTCGAGGAAGGCGTGTTCGGGGCCCTTGCCGCCCGGCAGCTGCCGTCGCTCGGTCTCCTGACCGGCCTCATCTGGATGACCGAGGCGCTCCGGCTGTTCCTCGTCGTGCAGGCGCTTGGGTTCGCGGACGTGTCGCTCGGCCTCTCCGGCGCGGTGTTCGTGGCGCTGATCGGGTCGCTGCTCACGGCCGTGCCGCTCAGCCCGGCGGGCCTCGGCATCGTCGAGGCTGGCGTCGTCGGCGTCCTGCACGTCGCCTATGGCGTGCCGCTGCCCGAGGCGACCGCCATTGCCCTCCTTGATCGAGTCATCAGCGTGTTCTCGATCATCGTCTTCGGCTCGATCGCGTATGCCATCTCGTCGAAGCCGAGCGGCCTGGGCCGCATCCCGGGCCCGGTCGATGCCCGCACGGGGACGACGACCCCGGCTTGATCGGGGCGAAGGCGGAGAATGTCCGTTACGCGCCCGCAAGATGCCGGCCGCTGCTCGTGTTGCATCCAGGCTGACGCGACGGGCGTACCTTCGTCATAGCGGACGCCACGCGGGGAACTGCGGCGCACACACGCAGACCGCACCAGTCTCGACCGCTCTCTCCGAGTCATTGCCTTCATCAGCCGGTACCAACGGGGGATACAGGCTGGTATCGCAGTTCCGCATCATCGTGGCATCGAGGCACCGAACGAGCGGGACCTAGCCGCACGCGGACAAGCCCCTAGGAGCGCCCAGGCAGCATGACTAGCCAGAACGGCCGAGCGTTCAACGAATGGCTTCGAGCCCAGCTCAAGGCCAAGAAGATGTCGCAGCGCCAGCTCGCCCAGCAGTCCGGTGTCGATCACTCGACGATCTCCCGCCTGATCCGCGGTGACCGCATGCCGTCCCTCGGCACGGCCACGAAGCTCGCTCGCGGGCTCCGCGAGTTGCGCGACGACGCCGATACGCCCCAATACCTGGGCCTCGTCGCCTCCGGAGCGTCCAACCCGACGGCTCGCGTCGAGTACGCGCTCCGCGCGGACGAGCTCCTGTCGGAGCCGCAGGTCCGCCAGATCATGGAGTACTACCTCGCCGTGCGGATGCGCCGCTACGGGCGCGCCTATCCGGCCGGTTCAAGCGGTACCGGCTCGAGCGACCGCGGCAGTGAGCGAACGATCGGTGCGCCGAACGTCGGCGGCCGGCCGATGAGCGTCGGAGGCGCCAGCGGCGTCGGGGGCCTCGGCACCGTCCCGGGCGCCGGTGGCTCGGCCACCGCCGTCAGCACGGTCCGCTCCATCACGCGTGGCAATGGCCGCGAGAACGGCCGCTACTAGAGCATTTCCAGGGCACGACCCGGACCGCCCTCCACCGTCCGGGTCTCGGGGACTTGCGAACGCCGGCGTCTGGGGCGCCGGCGTTCGCGATTCTGGTCCGCGGCGGGTTACGGCACCGCCTTATGCCGCCGGCTTATGGCGTCGTCGCGGGACCGTAGACGGAGACGAATCGGTCCGGGGCGGCCTCGAACCGGTCGAGTAATGGTCCCCACTCCGCTCCACCGACGTCGGGTGTGACTGTCCCTTCTGCCGCGCCATCGCAGTGCGCGCCGATGGCCTCGTGGAATCGGTCGTCGCACAAGAGCACGAGACCGCCGGGAGAGGGGTCCTGGTGCGTGCTCCCCGGCGCCGTGCCTTTCGCCATGTCGGCCAGGATCGGCAGTCCGGCCCGGAGCAGCGGGTAGGCCATCGCCTCGGTCGACTTGAACGTGGGGAGGGACCGGATCCGGACGACCGCATCCCGGCTGATGCCCGCATTCGCCAGGGTCGCCTCGACCCGCTGCGCCGCGGCCTCACCGGCCGGAAAGCCGCCGTCCAGATTCGTGGCGGGCGGCAGGTGGGTCACGTTCCAGGTAAGCAGCGCGACCACGCCGACGGTCGCAATGATCGCACCCAGCCTCGGCCCCGCCCGCATCTTCGGCACCGGCATCGTCGCGAGGCCGGCGGCGCCGAGCCCCACCAGCGTGAACACCATCGGGTC
>JAXDKY010000250.1:0-2844 GCA_034666885.1 Chloroflexota bacterium | reverse complement strand
GGACCCCGTCGCGTCGTTCGGCGGCATCGTCGGGGTGAACCGCGAGATGGACGGCGCGACCGCGCGCGAGATCGCTGCGAACTCCTATGAGGCGGTCGTGGCGCCGGCCTACAGCCAGGCAGCGATCGGCATCCTACGCGCCAAGTCCGGCCTCGAGATCCTCGCCGTACCGCCCGACCCGACCGAGGGGATGCGCGACTACGGCATCGCCAATCTCGACTTCAAGCGCGTCGCCGGCGGCATCCTCGTCGAGGACCTCGACGACCTGGCGCTCGACCGCGGCAACCTCCAGGTCGTGACCCAGCGCCGGCCGACGCTCGAGGAGCTGACTGACCTGCTGTTCGCCTGGCGGGCCGTCCGGCACGTGCGCTCGAACGCCATCATCCTCGCCCGCAACGGCGCGACGGTCGGCATCGGCGCCGGGCAGGCGTCGCGCCAGGTGTCGGTCGAGATCGCGCTTCGCCGCGCGGGCGACCGATCCAAGCTGGCCGTCATGGCCTCCGACGCTTATTTCCCCTTCCCCGATGGGATCCAGCTGGCGGCCTCGGCCGGGATCACGGCGATCATCCAGCCGGGCGGCTCGATCCGCGACGAGATGGCGATAGAAGTCGCCGACCGACACCACATGGCCATGGTCTTTACTGGCCGTCGTCACTTTCGACATTGAGTGGGCGGCTGATGCTAGCCCGAGGATTCGTTGCGGCCTCCGCCCCTCGCTTACGCACATGCGAGTGCGCGCGCTCGGGTGCTCGGCCGCGCCTTTCCTCGGTCCGCCTGAGCCGCCCTGATAGTTCGCGCTGATGGAACAGCTGCTTGCGCTCGAGATGATCCGGGTCACGGAGGCCGCGGCGATCGAGTCTGCTCGGTTCATGGGTCGCGGCGCCAAGGACGAGGCCGACGCGGCCGCGACCGAGGCGATGCGAAGGACGATGGACGAGATCGACTTTGCCGGCCGCATCGTCATCGGCGAGGGTGAGCGGGACGAGGCGCCGATGCTGTACATCGGCGAGCGGGTAGGACGGACGGGCGCCGACCGCGAGGACGTGCCACGGGTGGACATCGCGGTCGATCCGCTCGAGGGCACGAACCTCGTCGCCCACGGCCAGGCCGGCGCGATCACGGTCCTGGCAGCCTCGGAGGCCGGCGGCCTGACGCACGCCCCCGACACGTACCTCGAGAAGCTGTGCGTCGGCCCGGTCGCGGCCGGCCAGGTCGATATCCGGGTCAGCCCCACCGAGAACCTCGGGCGCATCGCCGAGGCGCTACGGCGCAAGGTCAGCGACATCACGGTCGTGATCCTCGAGCGGCCCCGACACGACAACCTGATCGCCGAGGTTCGGGCCGCCGGCGCCCGCATCAAGCTCATCGGTGACGGCGACCTGTCGGCCGCGATCAGCTGCGCGGTGTCGGGCACCGGGGTGCACGCGGTCATGGGCATCGGCGGCGCGCCCGAGGGCGTGATCACCGCGGCGGCGCTGCGCTGCCTCGGTGGCGAGATCCAGGCCCGCTTCCGGTATCGGAACGACGACGAGCGGGCTCGTGGCGAGCGGATGGGCCACGGCGACGAGGACCGCGTGTACACGACCGAGGAGCTGGCCCCGGGCGAGAACCTCGTGTTCGCGGCGACCGGCGTGACCGCCGGCGACCTGCTCCAGGGCGTCCGCTTCTTCGGTGGCGGCGCGCGCACGCATTCGCTGGTGATGGCCTACCAGACCAAGCAGGTCCGGTTCGTCGACACGGTCCACATGTTCGACCGGGACAGCCCGCCGCGGGTCCGGCTCTGACCCGACGCTCCGCGGCGGCCGGCCTCGGGGCGGCGCTGCCGGCCCTGCTACCCGGCCTGCTCGCCTGCGTCGTCGTCGCGGCCGTCGCGCGGCTCGTCGGGACGTCGCTCCAGCTGGGGCTCGAGACCGCGCTCGCTCTCGCGATCGGCCTCGCGGTCGGCAGCCTGCCTCCGGTCCGGGCGATCCTGGTCCGCGGCGCCGGGGTCGCCGCCCGGTTCGCCCTGCAGGTCGGCATCACGCTGCTCGGTGCGCGGCTGACGGTGGGCCAGCTGCTCTCCACCGGCGGCGCCAGCGTCCTGGCGATCGCGGCGGTCGTCACGGTCGGACTGCTGCTCGGCACGCTGGCGGCGCGCCGTCTCGGCGTTCGGCCGCCGCTTTCGGCGCTCATCACGGTCGGGATGGCCATCTGTGGCAATTCGGCCATCCTGGCGCTCGCGCCCATCGTGCGTTCCCCGCATCGCGAGACTGCCTACGCCGTTTCGACGATCACCGTCTTCGGGTTGATCGGCGTGCTCCTGTTGCCGGTCCTGGGGACGGCGATGCACCTGTCGAACGGCGTCTTCGGCACGTGGGCCGGACTGGCGGTCAACGACACGGCCCAGGTTGTCGCAACGGGGTACGCGTTCTCGTCGCCGGCCGGCGATATCGCGACGGTCGTCAAGCTGACGCGCAACTTGGCGATCCTGCCGGTCTTGCTCGGAGCAACGTGGCTCGCCGCTCGCGCCGCGCGGGCGGGCACGCCGGCCGTCGCGGGCGAGGGCCCCGTCAGGCGCGCGGGCTCGCCGGTCCGGATCGTCGCCCGCGCCGTGCCCTGGTTCGTGATCGGCTTCGTCGTCTTCGCGGCCCTGCGTTCGGTCGGGCTGCTCGACGCCCAGCTGCCCGCGGGCGGCACGCTCGCGGACCTGTGTTCGACGGCTGCCAGCCTCATGATCCTCGTCGCGCTCGCCGGCGTTGGCCTCTCGACCGACGTCCGGGCGATGCTCGGCGTCGGTGGTCGGCCGTTGCTGCTCGGCGCGTCGATCTGGATCGTGCTCGTCGCGCTCGGCCTGGTTCTCTCCAC
>JAXDKY010000249.1:0-4812 GCA_034666885.1 Chloroflexota bacterium | reverse complement strand
CTCGGCCGGTTCCGCAACGGCGACCTCATCGGCCGCGATGGCGATGTCGAGCGTGATCTCCTTGCCGACCAGCCAGCCGCCCTGCTCGAGGGCGACGTTCCAGTTGAGGCCCCAGTCATCGCGCAGGATCTTGCCCTTCGCGGACATGCCCGCGTGACGGGCGCCACTCATGCCCTTGACGATGCCCTCGAGTCGGACGTCGAACGTCATCGGCCTGGTCACGTCACGGATCGTCAGGTCGCCGGCCACGGAGTAGTGGTCGTCGCCGACGCGCTGGGTCTCGCTCGCCACGAAGCTGATGTTCGGGAACCGCTCGGCATCGAAGAAGTCCGGGGACCGCAGGTGTGCGTCGCGGGCGCCGAAGTTCGTATCGATGCTCGATGTCGCGACGTGGAATTCGCCGCGCGACCTGGTCGGGTCGTTTTCGTCGAGCTCGATCGTGCCGGTCACGTCGTGGAACGTGCCACGAACGTTGGTCACCATCATGTGCTTCGCCGAGAAGCTGATCTGGGTGTGAGCGTTGTCGATCTTCCAGGTAGTCATGGGTCGGTGCGAGTCCTCCGCGTTTTTTATTTGACTATGCAACTATATTGCCTTATCGTTGCGTTGTCAACTACGTAGCCGACCGGGCTGGGGGTGTAGCATCAAGACCATGACCGTCACCGAGGGGGGCCAGCGGACGCTGTCCGCGGGCGACTCGCGCCTGGAACCGTGGCGTGCGTTCCTGCAGGCGCACGCCCGGATCACGCGCCGCCTCGACGAGGAGTTGCGCGCCGAGCACGACCTGAGCCTGGCCGAGTACGACGCGCTCCTGACCATCGCCGACGCACCGGATCGGCGGATCCGCATGCGCCACCTGGCCGACCGGGTGATCCTCAGCAAGAGCGGCGTCACGCGCCTCATCGATCGGCTCGTCCTGGACGGCCTCGTCCAGCGCGATGTCTGCCTGTCCGACGCCCGGGGCGCCGAGGCCGTGCTGACCCCGGCCGGTCTCGACCGCCTTCGGCGGGCATCGCGAACGCATCTCCGCGGCATCGACGAGCACTTCCTCGCGGCGCTCGAGCCCGACGACCTGCCCACGATCCGGCGCTCGATGCGCGCCGTCGCGGAGCGAGCCGGGCTGGGTGAGACCAACCTCGATCGGTCCCCCGGGGTCGATCACGTCGCGGTGGACATCCACGGCTGACGCGCCGGAGACCGGCCGCCTGTACGTCGGCACCAGTGGGTTCGCCTATCCGGGCTGGGTCCCGCGCTTCTATCCGCGCGGACTCCGCGGCGACGCACTCCTGGGCCACTACGGATCGCTGCTCCCGGCGGTGGAGCTGAACAACACCTTCTACCAGCAACCGTCGGCGGCCAAGGTGGCGGCCTGGGTCGCGGCGACGCCGGCGACGTTCCGCTTCAGCGTCAAGGCCCAGCGCGGCGGCACGTGGGGCGCGTTCGGCGGGTCACCGGAGCCGGGGCTGCCGTGGCTGACCGGCCCGTATCGCGCCTTCGGGGAGCGGCTGGGGACCGTGCTGCTCCGTGCGCCGGACACCTCCAAGCGCGACGACGCGCGGCTGGCGGCGTTCCTGGCAGCGTGGCCCCGCGATCTGCCGCTCACGGTCGAGCTGCGCGATCCGTCGTGGCATGCCGACGAGACGATCGCCGCCCTGGCCGCCGCCGGGGCGGCCTTGTGCGCGACGGATGACCCGGACGAGCCGGAACCACCGACCCTCCGCCGGACGGCGCCGTTCCTCTACCTGCGCCTGCGCCGCCACGATTACACGCCCGATGAGATCGCCACCTGGGCCGATCGACTGGCGCCGTTCCTGGCGGCAGGAGACGACGCGTTCGTCTTCTTTCGCCACGATGAGGTCGGGCGCGGGCCGGAGCTCGCCCTCGAGCTGATGGAGGCCGTGGCTGCGGTGGCCGGTCCCGCCCGTGGCGCCGCGGCCGGCCCCGGCTCGCTCGTTACCTAGGCGCGCGAGTCCTCGGCCGGGCCGAACGCCACGACCAGCACGAGGCGCTCCTCGATGTCGTGGAATCGGTGCGCCACGCCCGCGCCGACGAAGATCAGCGAGCCGGTCCGGACGTCTCGCTCCTCAGCGCCGACCGTGACGCGCGCCCGACCCGACATCACGACGTAGAGCTCGTCCTCGGTGTGCGGTGATTGGGGGTCCGTCGCGCCGGCCTCGAGCACGTACAGCCCGCCCGACAGGTCCGGCACCGAGAGGAACTCGTGATACGCGCGGCCCGCGGCCAGCCGCGCCGCGTCGACATCGTCCAGCTCCCAGGCATCCATGGATCGTGACCCTCCAGGCGCGAGGGTACCAGTCCCCGATGCCGTCATCCCGGTACGCTTGGGCCATGCGTCGGGGGCAGCGCTCATCGGTGATCCTGGCCGGGCTGGTCGCCCTGGCCCTTGCCGCGGCCTGCGCGGCTCCGGACCGATCCTCGGTCACCCCGAGCGAGCCGACGACGGGTTCACCGACGCCGGCGTCGTCGCCCACGGCGTCCGCGCTGCCGGCGACGCCGAACCCGTCGGCCTCGGTCGCCGAATCCCCGGGCGCCGCGCCGAAACTGGGGCTCGAGGCCGTCGCGAGCGGTCTCCGATCGCCGCTCGACGTCGCCTGGCGGCCGGACGACCCGGCCAGCATCTTCGTCGTCGAGCAGGGTGGCCAGGTCCGGATCGTCCGTGACGGCGCGGTGGTCGACGTGCCGTTCCTCGATATCGGCGGGCTCGTCACGGCGGGCGGCGAACAGGGACTCCTCGGGCTCGCCTTCCATCCGGGTCCGAACGACCCGCGGTTCTTCGTCTACTACACCGCCCTCGACGGGCGGGAGATCCTCGCCTCGTACACGACCCTGCCGGGCGACCGCGACAAGGCGGACCCCGGTAGCGCCCGGATCCTGCTGCGGATGGACGACCCCTTCCCCAACCACAACGGCGGAGGGTTGGCGTTCGGCCCGGACGGCTACCTCTACGTCTCGACCGGGGACGGAGGCGGAGGCGGCGACCCGCTCGACTCCGGTCGCCATCTCGACACCCTGCTCGCCAAGGTCCTGCGTATCGATGTCAACGCGGAGGGGCCGGGCGGCGTGCCGTATGGGATCCCGGACGACAACCCCTTCCTCGAGGTCACCGGCGCGCGACCCGAGATCTGGCTGACCGGCCTGCGAAACCCGTGGCGGATCCGCTTCGACCGGGCGACCGGCGACCTGTGGATCGGCGACGTCGGGCAGAACGAACGAGAGGAGATCGACGTCGCGCGCGCGGAGATCGGTGGCCTCGACTTCGGCTGGAACATCATGGAGGGCACGTTCTGCTACCGCGACGGCGGCACGGACTGCCTGACCGACGAGCTCACGCTGCCGGTGACCGAGTACGGCCACGACGAGGGCTGCTCCGTGATCGGTGGGACCGTCTACCGCGGCCAGGGCCAGCCGGGACTTCGCGGCTGGTACGTCTTCTCCGACAACTGCTCCGGGCGGTTCTGGGTGCTCGACCCGGACCGGGACGAGCTGCGCCCGCCGACGTTCGCACTCGACAGCAACCGCTCGATCAGCGCGATCGGCGAGGACGCCTCCGGTGAGCTGTACGCCACCGACCTCGGCAGCGGGGAACTCCTGCGGATCGTGGTCGCGGGGGGCTGAGCCCTCAGCGCGCGCGATAGGTGACGGTGACGCCGACCACGACCTCCATCGACCCCGCCTCGACCGGGGTCGCGGCGTCGGCCAGCATCATCCGCTCGGCCTTCATCCGCGGCATCGGCGGTGGTGACGCCCCGCCCTCGACGATGTCCGACACGCCGACGATCTCGAGCCCGGCCGCCTCGGCCAGGACATCCGCGCGGGCCCGGGCGGCGGCCATCGCCAGGACCCGCGCCTCGCGTTCCGCAGGCTCCGGCTCGGCCAGGCGGAACGACAGGCTGTCCAGGCTCGTCGCGCCGGCCTGCAGGGTGGCATCGACGACGTCGCCGACGCGCGCCAGGTCGCGGACCGTGACTTCGACGACGTTGGCGAGCTCGTAGCCGGTCAGGACCGGCGACTGGTTGTCGCGGTAGTCGTAGCGGGGCTGGACCGACAGCAGGGTAGTCCGGATATCGCGTCGCTCGACTCCCGCCCCCTCGACCGCGGTAAGGATGGAGCCCATCGTCGCGGCCGCCTCGGTCCGCGCTGCACCGACCGTCGGCCGGGCCACGGCGACGCCGAGTCGCAGGTCCGCGACGTCCGGTTGGACGGCCACGCGACCGATGCCGGCGACCACGATCGTGCCCGTCTCCTGGTCCTCCGACTGGCGGCTGGCTGGCATCGAGCGGCTCCTGCTGCGGAGCCGCCATGGTAGGCGACGGTCGGGCGCGTTCGCGCTGTCGCGTCCATGCAATCGGCGCGCCCGCTTGATACGTGCGCGCGACACGCGCTGAGACCGAGCATCCGATCATGCCCGCCGCCGTCCGCCGTCCGGCCCTGCCCGGCACCCCGTCATGACCAGGACGACCCGGATCGTCACGCTCCGCCGGGCCGAGCAGATCCGGCGGCGACCCGTGCGGCCCGCCCGGTCCGGTCGCATCGGGGCCGTGCTCGCCGTCGTCGCGTCGTCGGCGTTGGTCGCGGTCGGGATGGCCGGCGTCGTGTCGGTGTCCGCCCTTGGCGTGCTCTCGGCCGGGCTGCCGGACCCGAGCGGCCTCGGCGAGCTCGACTTCGCGGAGCCGACGATCGTCTACGACCGCACGGGCAAGGTCGAGCTCGGCCGGTTCGAGGACGAGCATCGCCGCGTCGTCGCCTATGCCGACATCCCGCCGCTGGTGCTCGATGCGACCACGACCGCCG
>JAXDKY010000248.1:0-16068 GCA_034666885.1 Chloroflexota bacterium | reverse complement strand
TGGCCGCCTTCATCCGCGATGCCTTGCCGCTGTTCGCGGTCGCGATCGCGGTCGGCTGCCTCATCGCCGTCGCCCTCACGGACACGAAGGACATGCTCGTCCGACCGCTCGGCTGGGCGGTGATCCTCACGGCGGTCATGCGGCAGGTGCTGCTGGTCCGCGAGCGCTCGGCAGCGGTGCGCGAAGCCGTGGAGTCGGCCCGTCACCTGTCAGCGACCGAAGAGCGCCATCGCCGGCTCATCGAACGCATCCCCGCGGTGATCTACATCGACGAACGGGCAACCCCCGACAGCTCGCGGTCCTCGATCACGTACGTGAGCGAGGAGGCGAGCCGGCTCCTGTCCTTCACTCGCGAGGAGCTGATGAGCGACGAGCTGTGGTTCGACCTCATCCACCCGGATGATGCAGCGGCCGTGGCCGCCGCGGAGGACGTGCATTTCGCGACCGGCGAGCCGCTTCGCCAGACGTTCCGGATGCACGATCGCCATGGCCACGAGCTGTGGGTCGTCGACGAGGCCACGCTGGTTCGCCTGCCCGACGGCGTGGTGCAGTCCCACGGCGTGCTCATGGACATCAGCGCGCAAAAGGAGGCCGAGGCGGCGGCCCGCGCGAGCGAGGAACAGCAGCGACGGATCATCGACAGCGCCAGCTCCGCGTATATCGCGATCGATGCCGAGGGCGTCATCACCGACTGGAATGAGCGCGCGACCGAGACCTTCGGGTGGCCGGCCGACGAAGCCATCGGACGACGGCTGAGCGCCCTCATCATCCCCGAAGGCCAGCGCGCCGCCCACGAAGCCGGGCTGCGACGCTTCGCCGCCACGGGCGCGGGGCCGCTCGTCGGCCGTCGTGTGGAGCTGGTGGCGGTTCACAAGGCCGGGCGTGAATTCCCGGCCGAGCTGACCGTCTGGCCGGTCCGGGCGGGCGGCATCCTGACCTACAGCGCGCTCATCCATGACATCACCGAGCGACGACGGCTCGAGGACGAGCTCCGGCACCAGGCGTTCCACGACTCCCTGACCAGCCTGGCGAACCGGGCGCTGTTCACCGACCGCCTCGGCCACGCCCTCGAGCGCCGCACCGAAGGCTTCGTTGGCGTCCTCTTCTTCGATGTCGACGACTTCAAGCTCGTCAACGACGGCCTCGGCCATGCGGCCGGCGATGCCCTGCTGATCGAGGTGGCCCGGCGTCTCGGCGAGCTGCTGCGAGGCGGGGACACCGCGGCGCGGCTCGGCGGCGACGAGTTCGCCATCCTCCTCGAGCAGACGACGGAGCTCGAGGCCACGAACGTCGCGGATCGCATCGTCGCCTCGTTCCAGACGCCGTTCGAGGTGGCCGGTCACCAGGTCACCTCGCGTGCCAGCATCGGGATCTCGCTCGGACAACCCGGCTCGGATGCGACCGCCCTCCTTCGCGAGGCGGACGCGGCCATGTACACGGCCAAGTCTCGCGGCAAGGGCGTGTGGCAGGTCTTCGACCCGCTCCTGGCCGGCGACGGCCTCCTCGAGATCGAGCTTCGCGCGGACCTCAAGCAGGCGATCGAGACGGGCGGCCTGAGCGTCGCCTACCAGCCGATCGTGGACCTCGCGACGCGGCGCACCGTGGGCGTCGAGGCGCTGGCCCGCTGGTACCACCCGACTCGTGGCGAGATCCCGCCGACCCAGTTCATCCCGCTGGCCGAGGCCGCCGACCTGATCGTGCCGCTCGGTCGCTGGGTCCTGCGCGAGGCGTGCCGGACGATCCAGGACGGGCGGGCCTCGCCCGACGGACCGGACGACCTCCACGTTAGTGTCAACATCTCGCCCCGCCAGCTGCTGCACGAATCCATCGTCGCGGACGTGAGCGCCGCGCTTGCGGACTCGGGCCTCGAGCCGGCCAGCCTGACGCTCGAGATCACGGAGGGCGTCCTCGTCGAGAAGACCGGACCCAGCCTGGCCGCCCTCGAGGGGCTCAAGGCGCTCGGCGTTCGCATCGCCATCGACGACTTCGGCACCGGCTATTCGTCGCTCAGCTACCTGTCGAGATTGCCCATCGACGTGCTCAAGATCGATCGCTCCTTCGTGGCGGACATCGGGACGTCGCGCCAGGCGGCGGCCCTCGTCCGCTCCATCGTCAAGATCGGCCAGGCGCTGAACCTGGAGACCGTGGCCGAAGGCGTCGAGACCGAGGAGCAGCTCGACCGACTCCTCCGGCTGGGCACCAAGCTGGGCCAGGGCTACCTGTTCGCTCGGCCGCTGACCGCGGACGCCCTCGCGCTGTTCCTGGGTGGTTCGGCCACGACCCTGGACGCCGCCTGACCGCAAGCGGGCTGCAACGCCCGTCCGACCGTGACGCGGCTGCGCGTAGCGGTCCAGCCGTGACGATACCGGGGCGCACAACATGGAGGCCCCTCATGGCATCGAAGCGTGAGCTCATCGACACCGGCACCAGCAAGCGCTACATCCGGCGCGACGACCATGGCCGCTTCACGACCGACCAGGTCGATGTCGGAAAGTCGCTCGCAGCCGATCGACGGTTGCAAGCCAAGACCGTCGCCAAGCCCGGCCAGGGTGACCACGGGGACCGTCCCCGACAGCGGTAGCCCGGGTCCGATCCGGCCGACCGTCGCGAGCCCGCCGCACCGCGGTTTCCCCACGGGACGCTTCCTGCTACCGTCGCCGAGACGGCACGAGGGACCGGCGACCGGGAAGGGGAGCGACCGATGGCGAACTTCAGCGGCAGTGGCACCAAGGACGATCCGTGGGTCCTCAAGACCCCGCCCGGCACGTCCGAATACCAGATGTGGCGCGACGACTCGGCCGCCCCACCGGCGATCGTCTGCCAGGTCGGCGGCACGCGCCTGCTCTATGACGCCCGGGCGATCGATGACCTCCAGGCGATGCTCAAGGCCAACGGCGACTGGGTGCCGCTCGGCGGCGCCGACGAGCAGAAGCCGGCACCCGAAGGCTCGGTCGAGGCCTGGGGCCGGTCGTCCGACAACCCGCTCGGGGGCTGGTACGGCCTGAAGAAGGGCCTGCGTGGCCGCTTCGGGGTCTACATGCCGCCACTGATGGAAGCCCTTGGGCTGGTCGAGCTAACGCACGACGCGAAGAACAACCGGATGCGGGCCAAGTAGGGACCTGACACGGGGCTGGACGACGGCGTGGGCATAAGCTGGGGAGGTCGCACGCTCGGCGACGCCGGTGTGGGGTTCAGGCACGACCATGGCCGTCTGCAACGGAACCGATAGCGCAGCGGGGTTCGCGATGGTGTCGCGCCCGTGCCCAGGGGCCACCCTGTGATCGTGAACGACCCTGTCCGGGTGCGCGACGCCGTCCCTGCCGCCGGCTTGCGCGAGCTCGTCGATCGCCTCGAGACGCTCGCCGAGCGGCGTCTCGCCTTGCGTTCGGCGTCCGATGCCGGGCGGACTCGCGCCGCACGCCTGAGGGATCACCTCGCCGGGCACCTCCGGGTTCGTGCCCGGAGCCTCGACGCGCCGCTGGTCGTCCTGCTGCTCGGGCCCACGGGGGCCGGCAAGAGCACGCTCTTCAACACGATCGCCGGCCGGGTCGCCAGCCCGACCGGCGTCCTGCGGCCCACGACGCGCACCGCGATCGTCCTTGCGCATCCCGATGACGCGGCCGCGCTCCGCGACGGAACCCTCGCCGGCATCGAGCCGCAGCGGCTCCGGCTCGACGCGGATCCGAGCATCGCGCCCGGCCTGGCGCTCATCGACGCGCCCGACATCGACAGCGTCGAACACGCCAACCGCGAGCTTGCCGATCGCCTGGTCGAGGCCGCCGACCTGTGCCTCTTCGTGACCACCGCCACCCGGTACGCGGATCGCGTCCCGTGGCTCGTACTCGGGCGTGTCCGCGAGCGGGGCCTGCCGCTCGTCGTGGTCGTGAACCGGCTGCCGCCGGAACGCGACGATCGCCGCGAGGTGCTTGCGGACGTCCAGCGCCTGTTCACCGAAGCCGGGCTGGCGGGCGGCACGACGTCCGACGATGGCGGCACCAAGCTCGCCCTCGAGGTGGTCGGCGTGACCGAGGGCGACACGGATCCGTCGCGGGAGGCGCTCGACGCCGCGGCTGTCGCGCCGGTGCTGGACCGCATCGAGCACCTGCGTGCCGATCGCGAGGCGCGCCTCGAACTGGCGGCGCGGGCGCTGGCCGGTTCGATGGCCGGTCTCGGGCCCCTCGTCGACCAGATCGCCGACGACGCCGCCCACGAGGCCATCGACGCCGCCGCGGATCGCCGGATCGCCGCGACCTACTACGAGCGGGCCCTGCGCGCCGTCCGGGAGGCGGTGACCCGCGGCACGTTCCTGCGCGAGGAGGCGTTACGCCACTGGCAGGACTATGTCGGCGCCGACGACGTCACCCGCATCTTCTCCCGCGGGATCGGCGTGGTCCGCGGCGCGATCGCGAGCCTCTTCCGCCCGGCCAAGGCACCCGTGGGCGAGGTGCGCGATGCCACGACCGACGACCTGACCGCCGTGTCCCGACTCCACGCGGCCGAGGCTGCTCGGCGGACCGCATCCGCCTGGGCGGAGGACCGGGCGGTCGCCGCCGCCGTCGCGGCCGATCCGACCCTGTGGGGGCCGTCGGCCGGGTTCGACGAGCGACTGCGAGAGCGACTCGATGCCTGGATCGCCTCGATCGGGTCCGACATCGCGGAGACCGGCGAGGGCAGGCGTCGCCTGGCCCGCGGAGCGTCGATCGGGGTCAACGCCGTGGGCGTCGGCGTGATGCTCGCGACGTTCATCCATACCGCCGGGCTCACGGGAACCGAGGTCGGCGTCGCCGCAGCAACGGCCTTCGTGAACCAGAAGCTCCTCGGCGCCCTGTTCGGTGAGGCCGCCATGGTCGAGCTGGTGGGTCGCGCGCGACGCCGCCTCGACGATGTGCTCGTCGAGACCTTCGACGAGGAACGCCGGCGCTTCGATGCGCTGGCTCCCGGCCCAGAGGAGCTCGAGGCCCTGGCCGCCGACCTGCGCACGGCGGCGGCCGAGCTCCGGCAGCTGCCGGCCGTGGTCCCGACGGATGCCGTGGCGATGTTCCGCGGGCCGACGGGGGACCGCGCGGACGTCGCGGACGGCATGGACGCCGCATTCGCCGGGGGAGCCGACGCCGGCCCATCGACGCGACGATGAGTGTCGCCCCACCGCCCCCGACGGCTGCAGCGGCACTCCCCGCGCTCCCGGAGTGGGCCCGGTCCTCGGTCAGCGACCGCGGGATCGGGCCGTGCATCCAGCGGCTGGACGACGCCATCGTGGCGGCCACCGCCCTCGGCGTCCCGACCTCCGACGCCGAGGCGGTCCGCCAGGACATCGTGGGCCGCCTCGGCTTTCCGGCCGCGACCTACGTCCTCGCCCTGGTCGGCGGGACCGGCGTCGGGAAGTCCAGCCTGCTGAACGCGATCGCCGGCTCGCCCGTGAGCGACGCATCGGTCCGCCGGCCGACGACGGCGCACCCGCTGGCCTGGGTCCCGCGTTCCAGCCGGGCCGATCTCGCCGGCCTGTTCGGCTGGCTGGGCATCCCCGATCGCGACGTGCGCGACCACGGCGGCGATGCCCTCGGCGACGTCGCGATCCTCGACCTGCCCGACCTCGATTCGGTCGAAGGGGCGCATCGCGAGCGGGTCGAGGCGATCCTGCCCAGAGTCGATGCGGTGGTGTGGGTCACCGACCCGGAGAAGTACCACGACGCGATCCTCCATGACGACTTCCTGGGGGACTGGCTGCCCCGGCTGGACCGCCAGGTGGTCGTGCTCAACAAGGCCGACCGGTTGTCCGCGGACGACACGGAACGCGTTCGCCACGACCTCGAACGCGACATGGCTCGGATCGCCGGGCGTGGCGATCGGCGGCGCCTGGTCACGGTCCTGCCCGTCTCCGCGCGAGCGCCGGACGGGACGGGCGTCCAGCCCCTGCGCGAGTGGCTGGCAACGGCGATCGAGGCCAAGCGCCTGGTCCGCGCCCACGTCACGACCGCCATCGCCGCCGCGATCGGTGCCCTGGCCAGGTCGGCGGGTGTCGACCCGACCGTACGCGCCATCCCGTTCGTGGACGGCGCGGCCCGGCGTGCCACCAGCGACCACGTCACCCGGGAGCTGCTCCGGGTCATCGACCTGCCCGCCGCCGAGCGTCAGGCGGTGGCCGCCACCCGCGCTCGGGCACGGGCCAGGGGCGCCGGGCCGCTGGCGGGCATCACCTCGCGGATCTATCGATGGTCCGGTCGACAGGCCCGGGTCGCCGACCCGGCCGCGTTCCTCCGCCGATGGCGCGAACGTGGCTCCCTGGCGCCGGCCCTCGAGATCCTGCGAATGGCCGTCGAAACGCCATTGCACGCCGCGTCGCCGGCCACCCGCGCCGCGCTCGCCTCGAGCGTCGAGCCGGCTGGATCGGGCACGAACCTGGCCCGCGCGGTCGATCGGGCGATCTCCGCCCGCGAGTCGACAGTGCCCTCGAGCCGCATCTGGTGGCTCATCGGGGTGCTCCAGACCCTGGCCACCGTGTCGATCGTCTTCTTCGCCGTCTGGGTCGTCCTGTGGATCCTGGTGAAGTTCCCGGTGGACTCGATCAGTGCGCCCGTCCTCGGTCAGCTGCCGATCCCGTTCATCGGGCTCGTCGTGGCCCTTCTGGCGGGCTATGTCAGCGCCCGCCTGCTGGGCGCCCACGCCGGGTGGGTCGGCCGGCGCTGGGCGCAGCGTCTCGCTCGGGAGGTGCGGGAGCACGTCGGGCAGGAGATCGAGCTGTCGGCCTTCGCCGGCCTCGACCGGGTCGAGGCGGCTCGCCGCGGACTGTGGAACGCCGCGCGCGGCGCCAGCGAGGATTGCGGCCCCGCGCGCCCCTGACGACGGCGGCTAGTCCGCGGAGTGGTGCCGCGCCTTGACTTCGAGCATCGCGGCGTCAGCCCGTTCCGTCAGTTGCTCGGGCGTGTCGTCGGGCGCGAGCACGGCGAGCCCCACGCTGATCCCGACCTTGGCGTCGTCCTCGATGGCGCTGCCGATCTTCTCGAAACGGCGCTGCGCCTCCTCCAGGTCGACCCCACCAAGCCCGGCGACGAACTCGTCGCCGCCGTGGCGGATGATCGGGTCGAACGACCGCAGGTGCGAGCGAATCTCGCGCACGACGACCTGCAGCACCCGGTCGCCAGCCGCGTGGCCGTCAGAATCGTTCACGGCCTTCAACCGATCGACATCCACGAAGGCCAGCACGAACCGACCGTCCGATCGGCGCGCTCGGTCGATCTCGTGCGACAGCGCCAGCTGACCCATCTCCCGCCGGTACGCCCCGGTCAACTCGTCGAGGTGCGCCGACCGAAGCTCCGCCTCGAGCCTGGCTCGGTCGCGTGCTGCGTTCGCGCGATCCATGGCGGCGCGAGCGCGGTCAGCTGCCGCTCGGGACCGATCTGCGGCCGCCTGTGCACGGACGTCCTCCAATTCCTTGCGTAAGGCTTCCTGGGCCGGCGTCGACGGTCGAGTCAGGACCGCCGCGGTGGCATCCCGGCCGCCGCCGGTGGTATCGCGCAGCTGGGCGTTCGCATCCCGGTGTGTCGCCGTGACGTCGCGCTCGACGGACGTGGTCAGCCGCTCGAGCCGACTCTCGAGGCGCTCGAAGGACATCACCTCGCGCTCGTCTCGCGTCGCGATGTAATCGCGCTCGGAGGCGGCCGTCAGCTCGGTGCTGGCGGCATGATCGCGGTCGGCGATCGCCTGGTCGCGATCGGATGCGTGTTGTTCATGGTCCGCGCTGCGCTGGTCGCTCGTGGAGGCCGCCTGGTCCGCGTCCGAGGAGGTCTGGTCGGCGTCAGCCGCGGATTGGTCGGAATCCGCCGAGGTCTGGGCGGCATGCAGGGCCCGTTGCGCCGCTTGGATCGCCTCGCGCGCCTTCGTTTTCAGGTTGCCTGGCGAGTCATGCCCATCGCCGTTGCGATCGTTGATGTGCACCTTTCGGCCCCCCGGCCCAGGCCGGTTTTCCGCGGCATGTGCACGAATCTGCCCGTGCACCGTCGCAACCCTACGCCGCGGCGCGGCGCACCACATCGATGAAACCTCGTAAATGCCGCACGTCTTCAGGGGCACCCGCTCGGATCCAACGGGGCGACCCGAAACACCTCCCGCGTCAGATCCGCCGACGGCCCGCCGGCGGCGACCCGCACCTCCACCAATGGCTCGAGCCGGTAGGCCGCTCGGGTCGCTTCCAGATCGACATCGTCCAGCCGGAGGATGAACACCGGCCGGAGGCAGATCAGGTCGGCGATCCGTCGCTCGCGCGTTCCCCAGCCGTCGTAGACGATGTTGGTGTCGTCGATGATCAGGACGTCCGGGCGACGCTCGAGCACCCAGCGGGCGTGCCACAACGGGGTCGACGCGTCCCACTCCGACAGGATCGCCGCGTCCGGCGGCAAGGCGGCAAGGACCGTGTCCACGAACGTCTCGGCGGTCCGGTCGGCGCTCCGATCCGACGCCCCCCAGTTGGCGGCACCCAGGACCACCGCGAAACCGAGGGCCGCTACACCGCCGAGCCTTCCGGCGCCGACCGCTGGCGCCCACGACCATCGAGCGACGAGCGCGCGGATCGACGCCTCCAGCGCGACGCCCGCGCCGATCGCGAGGAGCAGCCAGGGCACGAGCAGGTAGTGCTCGAGCCGCAGGTAGGTCGACCAGAAGTAAACGTTCGCCAGCAGGATGCCCGCGCACGCGAGGCCGAACGCCGGTCGTCGCCGGACCAGCACGATCAGCCCGACCACCCCGAGGATCGGCACGACCGCGGTCGCGCGGTCCGAAAGCAGCGTCCATAGCGCACCGAGGGAGCTCGTGAATTCGGCGATGCCGTTCGATGAAAGGAAGCCGAACTGGTCCCGGAACTGGGTCCCCCCGACGAGCCACAGGATCGCGTCGAGCGTCACCGGGTGGTTGTAGGGGAGGGGCGGGGGCGGCGATGCGCCCGCAGCGAGTGGGATGTACAGGTACACCGAGAGGCCGAGGATGACGGCTGCCGCGGCCGGCACGAGGATCCACGGCCGGGCGACGATCTCCCGCCGGCCGACCCACAGCACGAAGATGGCGATGAACGGCGCGACGAACACGATCAGCAGGTGGTTGCCCAGGGCGAGACCCACGAGGAGCGCGCCGATGGCCAAGTCGCGCAGGGCTCGCCGTTCCTCCCAGACGAGGGCCCGATGCAGCAGGAGTGCCACGAAGAACAGGTGGAGCGGGTTGACTTCCGCGACGGTGGCGGCAGCCCAGACGGTCCTGACGGCGCCCAGAGCCAGCGCCGTGCCAAGGGCGATGCCGGGACGGACCCCCAGCCGGAGCAGGATCGCGACGGTCACCGCGAGCGTGCCCGCCACGAGGACGGCCGACAGCAGGTTGGCCCGGAACGCGATCGAACCGAGTGGGGCGAGCTGCGCGAGCCAAGCCAGCAGGATGTAGGTCGGGTAGCCAGTGGGATGCGCGACGCCGAGCACATGCGGCACGGTCTGCATCTCGCCCCAGTCGCCGAAGGCCATCCCCGGCATCAACGTCAACCCGTAGACCAGGAGCGCGACGCATCCGGCGACCGCCGGCAGCAGGCGTACGGAACGAGACAGGTCGGTCCCCTCGGTGTGCAGGTCGTCGATCGGGCGCGGCGGCCCGAGGCGGCGTCAGTCTGTCATGCGACGTCGCAACGGTCTCACGCGAAGCGCGTCATCCGGGTGCCGCGGAGGGGAGGTTCCGAGGTCGGGCGCGGACGCCGACGATCACGCGCTGGCGTTCACCGCCGACGGTACGTCCACGATGCGCGCACGCGTGTGGGCGAGCGCGCTGAGGGCGCCCACGACGCGCGCGAGCGGTCCGCTGCGGGTCTCGGTCAGGGAGGCGCATTCGAGCCAAACGGCTCCATCGCGCCAAACGGGGGTGGTGTGACGGCCGCACGGGCACATCGGCTGTGCATCGTTGGCGCGTTCGATCAAGTCGACGACTTGACGGTTATCGATCATCATGAGCTCCAAGAAAGATTACGGAACGTTCCGTATCCTACCACCGCCGGCCGGATCACGCAGACGCGCCCGGGTGTCGGCGGCGTATCGAAGCGGTTGCACTGATACGGTCCGTATCGTATCATCCGACGATGACTCACCCGATCGCGCCGGCCGCCGGCGCCACCGGCACCACCGGCGCCCCCGGTGCCGGCCAGGTTCGCGAGACGGTACCGACGCCATCCCGCAAAGGCCGGCCTCGCAGCGACGAGGTCCATCGCCGGATCCTGGATGCGACCCGTGATCTCCTGAGCGAAGACGGGTTCTCCGACCTGCGGCTCGAACACGTCGCCGCGCGGGCCGGTGTCGGCAAGGCCACGATCTACCGGCGCTGGGGCTCCAAGGAGGCCCTCGCCCAGGAGCTGCTGGCAGAGCTCGCCGGGCCCCATATCGCGGTCGCCGAGACGGGCGACACCCGGGCCGAGCTGCTCGCGGCGGTACTGAATCCGATGCGCGCCGTGACCGATACCCCGTTCGGGCCGGTCATCCGGGCGCTGCTGTCGCAGATCGCCGTCAATCCCACGCTCGGCGACCCCTTCCGTGCCACCGTCGTGCAGGCCCGTCGCGACGAGATCGCCCGGGTCGTGCGACGCGGCATCGCGCGGGGCGATCTCAGGCCGGACGCGGACCCGGAGATCGCCACCGAACTGCTCGTCGGGCCGGTCTACTTCCGGTTGATGTTCGGGGGCGCGCTCACAGCGGCGTTCGCGAACCGCATCGTCGACAGCGTGCTGCTTGGCTACAGCGCCGCCCAGGGAGCGTCCGTCACGTCGAGATCGTCGCGCGGCAAACGCAACGGGGTGGGCACGCCCAGGGCGGCCCGTCCCCCGAAGGGGAACCGGTGATGACCTCTCGGGAGAAGGCGGTCGTGACGCCGCGTGACAAGCTCGCGATCATCGCCCATGACGGCCGCAAGGCCGACCTCGTGGCCTGGGCGACATACAACCGCGAACGACTGTCCGACTTCGACCTGGTCGCCACCGCGACGACCGGCGCGCTGCTGCGCGACAAGGTCGGCCTGGAGGTCGAGTCGGTGTTGTCGGGTCCGATGGGCGGCGACGCCCAGATCGCGGCGATGGTCGCCGAGGAACGCATCCGCGCGGTGATCTTCTTCGTCGATCCGTTGAGCGCCCATCCGCACGACCCGGACATCCAGACCGTCATGCGCGTCTGCAACGTGCACTCGATCGCGATCGCCACCAACGTCGCGGCCGCCGACCTCTTCCTCGCCTCGCCGCTGCTGCACACGAAGCGCGTGATGCGCTCCGCCTGACCCGCTGGTCAGGCGACGTCAGCCGGCGAGGGGCAGGGGCGTGGCCGCCTCCCGGAGGAACGCGGTCGCCGCGGCGGCGTCGAGCGGCTTCGCAAACAGGTAGCCCTGCGCCAGGTCGCAACCCATGGACGCCAGTCGCGTCCGCTGCGCCTGGTCCTCGACGCCTTCGGCGACCGTCTTGAGCCGCAGGTTATGGGCCAATCGGACGATGGACTTGGCCAGCGCCAGGCTCGGTCCGCTGACGGCGAGGCCGTCGACGAAACTCTTGTCGATCTTGATGACGTCGACGGGGAATCGGCGCAGGTAGCTCAGCGAGGAGTAGCCGGTTCCGAAGTCGTCGATGGCGAGCCTCACCCCGAGCGCCTTCAGCTCCACGAGCCGGTCGGTCGTGGCGTCGGCGTCGTTCACGAGGACCGTCTCGGTGATCTCGAGTGTCAAGGAGGCCGGCGGCAGGCCGCTGTCCTTGAGGGCACGGCTAACGGCTTCTAGCAGGCCGACATCGTCGAGTTGGGCTGCGGACAGGTTGACGCTGATCGATAGTAGTTCCCCGTCGCGCTGCTCCAGCTGCCAGATCCGCGCCTGTCGACACGCCTCTCGAAGGACGAATTCGCCGAGCGGGACGATGAGCCCAGTCTTCTCCGCCAGCGGGATGAATTCGACCGGCATGACCTCGCCGCGGACAGGGTGACGCCATCGGACGAGCGCTTCCATCCCACGGATCTCGCCAGACGGCAGTTCGACGATCGGCTGGTAGCGGACCTCCAGCTGGCCCTCGTCGATGGCGCAGCGCAGCGCAGCCGTCGCTTCGGCGCGTTCGTTCGCAGCCATGCGCATCCCGGGTTCGAAGACCCTGAGGGTCCCGCGCCCACTGTCCTTGGCGGCATACATCGCGATGTCGGCGCAACTCAGGAAGTCGGCCGTATCGATGACGTCCGGACCGCCATGCGCGACCCCGACGCTCGCACCGATCTTGAGCGGACCATTCGTGATCTCGAAGGGTTCGGCGAACGCCGCCAGGATCCGCGCCGAGATTTGAGCCACGCCCTCTGGTGTCACGTCCTCGAGCAGGATCGCGAACTCGTCGCCACCGAGGCGAGCGGCCGTGTCGCCCTCGCGGATACCGGCGAGGATACGCTGGCCGACCTGGGCGAGGACCGCGTCCCCGGCCTGGTGGCCGTGGGTGTCGTTAACGAGCTTGAACTCGTCGAGATCGACGACGAGGACCGCCAGACCCGTGCCGCCGCGACGCGTACGAGCGACCGCGTGTGCCAGCCGGTCGTTGAAGAGGGCCCGGTTGGCCAGCCCGGTCATGGAATCGTGCAACGCCTGGTAGGTCAGTTGCGCCTCGAATGCCCTGCGCTCGCTGACGTCACGGATCGTGAGCACGGTGCCCCGGACTGAGGGGTCGTCGTGCAGGTTCGCCGAATGGACCTCGGCGTAGACCCAATGCCCGTCGCCGTGACGTATCCGATATTCGCTCTGCGTGATGCGACCGGGGAACTCTTCCGCGCCCGCGAGCGCGCTCTGCGCGGCTGCGAGGTCGGCGGGGTGGATCAGGTCGACGACGGGCGTGCGATGTACGGCCGCCGCCGACAGCCCGAGAACACGGTCCACGGCCGGGGTTGCGTACTCGATCGCCCCACTGGCATCGACGACGAGGATCACGTCCGACGCGCTCTGAACCAGCGACTGGAAGCGATCCTGCCAGGCTCGCTCCTGCTCGGTCTGCTGCGTGCGCTGCAGGACCCTGCGCGCGATCAGGCCCGCCAAGGGAGCCACGATCAGCAGGATCAGCACGGCCGGAACGGCGCTTTCGACGGTCGAAGCCGCGATGGATCCATTGAGCGCTTGGATGTGCTCCTCGACCAACAAGGATCCACGAAAGGCTGGGAAGGCCATCGGGATCACGAAGGAGAAGTCGTTCGCTTCGTCGCCGTGTTCCGGACGCATCACGGTTTCAGCCTCGCCTGACAGGACGAGGTGCACCTCGGCTGCGGGCTCGAACTGACCCACGGTTGCCTCATCCGAAGCCGCGACGATCACCCCGGCTTCGTCCGTCAGGATGACCTCGAACCCATTGAGCTCCGCCATCATGTCATCCAAGATCGGGGCGAAATACCGGGCGATCGCGGCACGGTCGTTCCCGATACCTTGGACCCCGATCCGCGCCATGTGGATCTCCGCGTGGCGCGTGATGGCCGCGAGGCGCTCCTCGAGCACCTGCTTCTTGATGCTTTCGCCCTGATGCCAGATCAGTGCCCCCGAGACGATGGCGATCGCGAACGCCATGAGCAGGAACGCCTGGGTTGGCAGCGACACCGCGGGCAGCCTTCGAAGCACGGAACCGCGAAGGCGATGGACTCTCATGCAGGCGAGCGTAGGCGACAGGTCGCCGATCCGGGAGCACCCCTTAGTCAGGAAATCCCTCGGACACGCGCTCGAGTCGGTGCTCCCCCGGTGCGTGTACCGCTATATCTCCATCCCGTCGCGTGCTCGGGATGTGTCACCCGGGGCCCGGCGAACGGTACTCTCCAAGGATGCGCGTCGCCCTCTTCATCACCTGCTACAACGACCTCCTGTACCCCGAGGTCGGCCAAGCGATCGTGCGCCTGCTCCGGCGGCTCGGTCACGACGTCGAATTCCCGGCCGAGCAGACGTGCTGTGGCCAGATGCACTTCAACTCGGGCTACCAGGACGCGTGCATCCCGCTGGTCCAGCGGTTCGTGGCGGCGTTCGCGGACTACGACGTCGTCGTCACGCCTTCGGGGTCGTGCGCCTCGATGGTGCGGCGGTATCACCCGCTCGTCGCCGAGCTCGCAGCGGAGGGCGGCGCCGACCCGGGCCTCTCGCAGCGCGTCGCGCAGGTCTCGCCGCGCGTGCTCGAGCTGACCGAGTTCCTGGTCGACGTCCTCGGCGTGACCGACGTCGGCGCGCGGTTCCCGCACACGGTGGCGTTCCATCCGACCTGCCACTCGACGCGGTTGCTCGGGGTCGGCGACCGGCCGACCCGGCTGCTGGCGGCCGTCGACGGCCTGACCCTGGTCGACCTCCCGCGCTCGGAAGCGTGCTGCGGGTTCGGCGGCACGTTCGCGGTGAAGAACGCCGACACGTCGGTGGCCATGGGCACGGACAAGGTCGACGACGTGCTCGGCTCGGGCGCCGAGGTGCTTACCGCCGGCGATACCTCGTGCCTGATGCATATCGGCGGCCTCCTGTCGCGGCGCGGCTCGCCGGTCCGCGTGATGCACCTCGCCGAGATCCTGGCAGCGACCGGAGCTGACGCATGACCGAGACCGCCGACCCGGCGCGCAGCCCCCTTCGAACGCGTCCCGAACCCTCCTTCGCCGGGACGCCGCCGTTTCCGGAGGCGGCCCACGAGGCGCTCGTCAACCAGCAGCTCCGGACGAACCTGGGGCGCGCGACCGCCTCCATCCGCACGAAGCGGGCCGCTGTCGTCGCCGAGCGCTCCGATTGGGAGGCGCTTCGACTGGCCGGGGCGGCGATCAAGGACGAGGTCCTGCGCGACCTGCCGGTACTCCTCGCACAACTCGAGACCGCCGTGACGGCGGCAGGCGGCACCGTCCACTGGGCGCGCGATGCCGCCGAAGCCAATGCGATCGTGGCGTCGATCACCCGGGACGCCGGCGCGACCGAGGTCGTCAAGGTCAAGTCGATGGCGACCCAGGAGATCGAGCTCAACGAGGCGCTCCGCCTCGAAGGCATCGACGTCTGGGAGACCGATCTCGCGGAGATGATCGTGCAGCTCGGTCACGACCTGCCGTCGCACATCCTGGTCCCCGCCATCCACCGCAACCGCTCCGAGATCCGCGACATCTTCATCGACGAGATGGGCCGGGTCGGGCGGCCCGCCCCCATCGGCCTCACGAACGAGCCGGCGGAGCTCGCCGAGGCCGCGCGGCTGCACCTCCGTGAGAAGTTCCTGCGGGCACGGGTCGCCGTCTCGGGGGCGAACTTCGGAGTCGCCGAGACGGGAACCGTCGTCGTGGTCGAGTCCGAGGGCAACGGGCGGATGTGCCTGACGCTCCCCGAAGTGCTCATCACGGTGATGGGCATCGAGAAGCTCGTCCCGACCTGGCGCGACCTCGAGGTCTTCCTGCAACTGCTCCCGCGCTCCGCGACGGCGGAGCGGATGAACCCGTACACGTCGATGTGGACCGGCGTCACGCCGGGCGACGGTCCCGCGGCGTTCCACCTGATCCTGCTTGACAACGGGCGGACCGACGTGCTGTCGGACACGGTCGGGCGGCAGGCGCTGCGCTGCATCCGCTGCTCCGCCTGCCTCAACGTCTGTCCCGTCTACGAGCGGACGGGCGGTCAGGCCTATGGCTCCGTCTATCCGGGGCCCATCGGGGCGATCCTGACCCCGCAGCTGCGTGGGATCGCGAAGCATCCGGTCGACAAGCAGACCGCCTCGCTGCCGTACGCCTCGTCGTTGTGCGGCGCCTGCTTCGATGTCTGCCCGGTCCGCATCGACATCCCCGAGGTCCTCGTCCACCTGCGGGGCCAGGTCGTCCGCCAGTCCGAGGCGACCCACCGGCTGCCCTCTCCGGAGGGGCTGGGCATGGGCGTCGCCGCCTGGGCCCTGCGAACACCGGGACGACTCGGTCTCGCCGAGCGAGCGGCCGGGGTCGCGGGCCGGCTGTTCGCCCGTCGCGGGATGCTGCGCCGGATACCGGGTCCCGGTCCCGTCGGCGGCTGGTTCCGCTCGCGCGACCTGAAGGCCCCGGCTCGCGAATCGTTCCGTGCCTGGTGGCGTCGCACCGACGG
>JAXDKY010000247.1:0-2767 GCA_034666885.1 Chloroflexota bacterium | reverse complement strand
CGGCGCGCTCGGGTCGATCCGGGCTCGGCCCGGGACTCATAGCGGAGAAGATACGCGCGCCGTCAAGGCCTTTGGTCAACGTGTTCCGCAGCGAACCCCGTGATGTGGCACGAGACTCGCAGCCGAGCGGAACCGGACCCGCCATCCCGGCGTCCGGCGGCCATGTCGAACCACGCTCGCCGCATGGCCTCCCTCCTGCTCACCTCGGCCCTCGCGACGATCGTCGCGGCCTGTAGCGCCGCCGGCGCCTCACCGCCCGCCGCCACGCTTGACCCCAGCGCGGCGCCGTCGGTCGGGCCGACTGCCACCCCGGCCGCCGATGCCATCGAGCACAAGACCGGCGCCACCGACGTCGTCCTCCGGTACGAAGAGGGCGGCGGGTTCATCATGCCGTCCTTCACGGCGGCCGCGGTCCCGCACTTCACCCTCTACGGCGACGGCACCATCGTCTTCCGCAACCCGATGCTCGAGCCGCCCCCGGCCGACGGCTCGGTCTTCAAGATGAACCCGCTGCGCACCGCCAAGCTCAGCGAGGAGCAGATCCAGGACCTGCTGCGGCTGGCGCTCGTCGAGGGCGGTCTCGGCACCGCTCGACCCGAGTACCACAACGACATGGTCGCGGACGCCGGAACGGCGATCTTCACCATCGAGGCGGGCGGGCTCAAGAAGACCGTCTCGGTGTATGCGCTCGGCCTCGATATGCCGGGCGTCGCCGACGGCCCCGCCCGAGCGACCTTCAAGCGGCTGGCCGATCGCCTGACCGACTTCGACCAGGGCGGCAAGATCGCGACCGACGTCTACCAGCCCGAGGCCTATCGCGGCGTCCTGTTCGACGCCACCGGCATCGAGGCCCCCGACATCCGCCAGTGGCCGTGGCCCGACCTGACCGCCGCCGACTTCAAGCCCGACGCCGACCCGAACGGTCTCCAGTTCCCCCACCGCACGCTGACCCCCGCCGAAGTCGACCTGCTCAAGGTCACCGACTACCAGGGCGGCCTCCAGAACCTCGTCCTCACCGCCCCGGACAAGAAGCTCTACACGCTGAGCCTCCGACCGCTACTCCCAGGCGAAGCCGGCTAACAACTCCAAGCTGCCGGCGGGCGAGTCGCCGAGGCGGTAGGGGTAGGCGGGTGGCGCCGGGTACCGTTCGGCGGAGGGAGCGCGAGGCGCAGCGCCGGAGCGACCGGAGGCCGGGCGGCACCCGGTGACAGGACCCGCCGGGCACTCCCTAGCTGACCTCGGCGAACCGCTCCCCGGCGTACGACACGAACCGGGTTTGCCGCTTCTTGAACCACAGCTGGATCTCGCCGGTCGGGCCGTTGCGGTGCTTGGCGAGCTTGAGGTTGATCACCTCGCCGTCGGATTCCTGGTCCTCGGGGCCGCTGCGCTCCTTGTCGCGCCACAGGAACATCACGAGGTCGGCGTCCTGCTCGATGGCACCGGACTCGCGCAGGTCGGACAGCCTCGGCTCCTTGGACTCGCGCATCTCTGGCTGACGAGACAGCTGGGACAGCGCGATCACCGGTACGCGCAGCTCTCGGGCGAGTGCCTTGAGCCCGCGCGAGATCTCGGACACCTCCTGGACCCGGTTCGCATCGCGGTTCGTCGAGGTCGCCTGCATGAGCTGCAGGTAGTCGACGATGATCAGGTCGAGGCCCGACTCCGCCTGGAGGCGGCGCGACTTGGTCCGCAGCTCCATCGCCGAGATGTTCGGTGAGTCGTCGATGTACATCGGCGCTTCGGACAACGAGTTCATCGCCGGCGCGATGCGCGCGAAGTCAAGCTCCTCGAGGAAACCCGAGCGCAGGCGCTGGGAGTCGATGTTGGCGACGCTCGACAGCATGCGCAGGACGAGCTGCTCCTTGCTCATCTCGAGGCTGAAGACGCCGACCGTCTTGCCCTCCTTGACCGCGGCGTGCTCGGCGATATTGAGCGCGAAGCTCGTCTTGCCGACCGAGGGACGAGCGGCCAGAACGATGAGGTCGCTCGGCTGGAGCCCGGTCGTGAGGGCATCGAGGTCGGTGAAGCCGGTCCGGACGCCCGAGATCTCGCCGCGGTGGGCGTGCAGGTAGTCGAGCCGGTCGTAGGCGTCGTGGAGCAATGACTTGAGGGCCGAGAACCCGGCATCGACGCGCTTCTGGCTGACGGCGAAGAGCTCCGCCTCAGCGCGGTCGATGGCTTCCTGGATCTCCGCCGGGTCCTCGTAACCGATGCCGGCGATCCGACCCGCCGCGCCGATGAGGCCGCGGAGCACGGCCTTGCGCTCGACGATGCGGGCGTACTGCGCGGCGTGGACCGCGGTCGGGGTCTCGTTACTGAGGCTGCTGAGGTAGGCGCGTCCACCGACGGCTTCGAGCTCCTCGCGCCGCTCCAGCGACTCCGCGACGGTGACGATGTCGATCGGCTCGCGCCGCTCGAAGAGGTCGAGGATGGCCGCATAGATGCGGCCGTTGGCTTGCCGGTAGAAGTCCTCGGGCCGCAAGAACTCGGCGACCTCGACGACGGCATCGCGGTCGATGAGGATCGCACCGAGCACGGACTGCTCGGCTTCGAGACTTTGCGGCGGAAGGCGGTCGATCACGGCGTGGGCTGACTCCGACGGGACGGGTTGGGGGCGTCATCATCGGGTGGCGACAATAGGATCAGGTCAACGAAGACACCGAGACGAAGCGACGGCGTCCACGCGTTTCACGACGATGTGGGCGGAATGTGGACGACTTCGTGGATATCCCCAACGGCGGGTGGCCTCCCGAACGTTGAACCGGAT
>JAXDKY010000246.1:0-4942 GCA_034666885.1 Chloroflexota bacterium | reverse complement strand
CCCGGCGACGTTGCGTACGCGACCGCGCCACCGCCATAGCCGCCGTGACCGGCGCGTCGCCAGGTCCCGCTGTAGTCGATCGCCGCCGACCGTTCACTGACCGTGCTGCGCGCCGCCGGCTTGGGCTTCGGCGTCGTGGTCTTGCCGCCGCCCTCGCGGTAGTACTGCATGACCCGCGCGACGTAATGCCGTGCGGAACTCGACCAGCCGGTGGTCTGCGATGAACCGGTGAGCCACCAGTACGCGACCCGCTTCCAGCTGTCGAGCCAGCGATACAGCGAGGACATCTTGCCGGCGACGACCTTCTCCTGGTTCGCCGGCGTGGGTCGAGCGTTCGCGTTGCCGAGGTACTGGCGCGCCCAGGCCGGCCAGTTCGACGGCATGATCTGGTACTTGCCGTAGGCGCCCGACGTGGAGTTCCTCGCGGTGTAGTTGCCGCCCGACTCGATGCGGCCGATCGCCTGCATGAAACGCGACAGGCCCGGTGGGGAGGCGGCGAAGACCGCGGATCCCGAGGCCGTGAGGACGAGGATCGTCGCGAGTGCGGCGACGAGGGCCGCGCTCCGGCGGCCTGACAGGACGCGCAATGTGGCTCCTCTCCCTGCCGGTCTCGACGCGGTGAGCGCATCGATGGGCCCGGCTCGGTCGGGTCGGAGATCGCGGGTTGGGGGCCGCGTCTGGGGCACTCCGACGACGACAGGTTCCGTCCGGCCGGCGACGCATCGTCGCCAGCCCCCCGGGGCGGCACAGGATAGGGGCAGGGATCGGTCAGGGCAAGGGGTCGGACGATTCGTCGCGAATGTGGGTCGCGAGGAAGGCGGCCACGCGGTCGAGCACGTCGTCGAGCACCGGGAGCAGGCCATGACCCAGCCCGGGGTAGGTCACGAGCTCCGCCGGGCCGCCGAGTCGGGGAACGGCAGCGCGCAACAGGTCGATCTTGGCGAACGGGTCCGACTCGCCCGACAGGAGCAGGACCGGACAGTGGATCTGCGGCCAGTGGCTCGTCCTGGCCTCCGTCTTGTCCGGCGAGCCAGGTGGGTGCAGCGGATAGCTGAACAGGAGGAGCGCCGCGTACGGCGCGTGCGGTTCGGCCGCTGCCAGGCTTGCCACACGCCCGCCGTAGGACTGCCCCCCGACGACGATCCCGGCCTCGCGCGGCACGACCTGGTGGAAGGCGGGGACCGCATCCTCCGCGCGGCGGCGCGGCAGATCGATGGCCGTGGCAGCGATGCCGCGCGCTTCGAGTCCCTTGACGTACGGTGTCATGCTCGCGGCAGACCCTGACGCTCCGTGCCCCAGGAAACAGCGGATTCCCACGCGCCAAGCGTAGCCCGTCGATAGGCCTATCGGCTGGGCTACCCGTCGACCTTGTGGCCCATGGCCGTCGACAGGACGCACCGGGCACGCTTGGGCACGCTTCGTCTTCCGAGCACAAGGGACCTGATGCCGATCGCTCTCAACCGATCACGTTCTCGCTTCGCCATCGCCGCCGCCGTCCTCGCGCTCGTCGGCGTCATCGCCGGTCCCCTCCCGAACCCGGTCCTCGCCGCGGACCCGCCCGCGCCGCCTGCCGGACCCACACCCATCGGGGAGACGGTGACCTTCTACGGCCGGGGCTACGGCCACGGTGTTGGGATGAGCCAGTACGGCGCCCGGGGCCGGGCCCTGGAGGGTGCGACCGCGACGGACATGCTCGCGCACTACTACGTGGGCGCGACGCTGGGGGCCGTCCCGCTCACGACGCCGATCCGCGTCCGGGTCCTCAACGACTTCAAGGCAAGCGCGACGCGACCGCTCGTGCTGTACGGCCGACGTGCGGCGTGGCGCTTCGACGGCAGCCCGACCACCTATCCGGCGGGCGCCCGCATCGAGGTCCGGCCGACGGTCCAGGCGACGGCGACCGGCGCCAGTGTCACCTGGCGGGTCAAGGTCGTCGCCCCGACCGGCGAGATCCTGCGCGCCGGCGCCATCGGCTCGTTCCGGCTGCGCGGGGTCACGAGCTCGACGATCTTCCAGGTCGCCTCGCGGACCTCGAGCTTCGACCTGTACCGCGGCGTGATCCGGGTCGGGCTGAAGACGACGGCGCCACTCGCGAACGCGACCAACGAGCTGACGCTCGAGCGCTACCTGCGCGGCGTAGTGCCGGCCGAGATGCCGGCGAGCTGGCCGGTCGAGGCGCTAAAGGCGCAATCGATCGCCGCACGCTCTTATGCGGCGCGTCGGTTACGGCCGGGCACATCCTGGTTCGATGTCACCGACGACTCGAGTTCGCAGGTCTATCGCGGCCTCCTCGGCGAGAAGCCCGCGACGACTGCAGCGATCGCCGCGACGGCCGGGGTCGTGCTGCGCAGTGGGTCGACCATCGCCAATGCGCTGTTCCACTCGGCCGGGGGCGGGGCGACCGAGAACAACGAGAACGTCTTCGTCAGCGCGAACGGCTCGAAGGTCGCCGGTCCGGTGAGCTACCTGCGGGGGTCGCCCGATCGACGGGAGGACGGGACGGCCTATGACTCGGGATCGCCGTACGCCACCTGGAAGACGCTCACCTACACGAGCGTGCAGCTGTCGACCTGGTTCGGCGCGGACCCGCGAACGAACGTCGGGACGATCACCGCGCTGGATCTGCGCGACCGCGGCGTGTCCGGCCGGCTCGTCAGCGTGACGCTCATCGGGTCGCTCGGCACGAAGAAGGTTTCGGGCGACGTTTTCCGGGCCGTGTTCAACGCCGCGCGGCCGATCGCCGACCCGTCGATGCGGAGCACCCTCGTTGACCTGGTGCCCGTGCCGTAGCCTGTCGGGCATGACCGATGGGCTCGTGCGTTGTTGGTGGTCCGCCGCCGACGGCGCGCGACCGGACCCGCGGATGATCGCGTACCACGACGACGAATGGGGCGTGCCGTGTCACGACGACGTCGAGCTCTTCGAGCGGCTCGCGCTCGAGTCGTTCCAGGCCGGGCTGTCGTGGTCGACGATCCTCAACAAGCGTGCGTCCTTCCGCACGGCATTCGCCGGGTTCGACCCCGAGGTGGTCGCCGAGTTTGACGACGCGGACCGGGAGCGGCTCATGGCGGATGCCGGGATCGTCCGCAACCGGGCCAAGATCGATGCCACGATCGGCAATGCCGTCGCGCTCCTGGCGACGGCCGCCGAGTTCGGCTCGTTCGATGCGTACCTCGCGTCGATGGTGCCGGGACCGCCGGCCCGGCTGCCGGCTTCGGCGGGCCCTGGCGATATCCCGGCGACGACGCCCGTGTCCGACGCGCTGTCGGCGGACCTGCGGCGGCGTGGCTGCAAGTTCGTCGGTTCGACGATCGTCTATGCGTTCATGCAGAGCGTCGGCCTCGTGGATGACCACCTGCCCGTCTGCTTCCGCTACGGCGTGACACGCTAGCTGTCACAGGCTTCTTCGAGACTCCGGGTCAAGCCAACCGGCAGCCAGGAGTGAAGAACCATGATCACCATCGATTGCCCGCTGTGCGCGGGCCAGGCCGCGACGGACGAGGCGCTGACCCTCGTGACGTGCGATGACTGCGGGGTCTCCGCGGAGATCGCCGCTGATCCCGTGCGTGTCCTGGACGTGGCCGCCTAGCCCGGAGGCCGCGGCTGGATGGCGGCGCGCCGCAGCGCTCGCACGGGAACGAAGACGAGGCTGAGGCCCGCAAGGACGACCCCCATCACCGCGATCGTCGTTGCGCCGCTCGTCAGGTCGATGAGCGCGCCGCCGACGAGCAAGCCGATCGGCTGGAGCCCCAGCGAGATCGTGCGGGCCGTGCTGCCGATGCGGCCAAGCAGGGCATCCGGCGACAGCGCGGTGCGCAACGTGATGTAGGTGACCAGCACCATCGACTGGGCCAAGCCCGATCCGACCGCGACTGCCAGCAACACCGGCACCTGGTCGGTGGTCGCCACGATCACGAGGAAGATGCCGGTGGCGAACGTGCCGCCGAGCAAGATCGGGCCCACCGGACGGCGGCCTGCCCTCGAGGTCAGCAGCGCACCGCCCACCGTGCCGATGCCGTACGCGGTGAGGATCAAACCCAGGATCGTGTCGGGGTAGTCGAGGTCGCGCGTGACGTACACGGCGAGGGCGGTCACAAGCGGCGCCGTGGAGATCGAGACGATGCCCCAGAAGGCGATGATCGCCCGGAGCGTCGGGTGGGCGAGGATGTATTCGATCCCCTCACGGATATCTTCGAGGAGGCTCGCCGGCGGGCGGTCGACGGGCGCGCGCAGGTCGCGCCGAACGAAGGCCAGGGCCAGTCCAGACAGGGCGAACGAGACCGCGTCGATGCCCAGGGTCGGACCCGGCCCGATCGTCGCGGACAGCACGCCGGCGACCGCCGGTCCGACGATGTAGCCGACCGAGTAGATGGCCTCGAAATACGAATTGGCGCGAGCGGTCTGCGATCGCCCCACGAGCGCCGGGACCGACGCGGTGTAGCCGGCCAGGAACAGTGCACGCAGCACGCTCATCGGCGCGGCGACGACGAGGATGACGATCATCGTCGGGCCGCCGACCAGGACGGAGATCGGGATCGAGGCGGTCAGCACGGCCCGTCCCAGGTCGGCGAGGAACATCATCCGCTTGCGGTCGTTGCGATCCGCGAGGGCGCCGGCGACCATCCCGAACACCAAGTCCGGCAGGGTCTGCAGCGCGCCGACGAGCCCCATCGCGAGCCCCGAGCCGGTGAGCGCCAGGACCAGCAGCGGCAGCGCCGTGAAGCTGACCGCGTCGCCCAGCGCCGACACGCCCTGCGAGGTCAGCAGCACCCGGAAGTCGCGATTGCGCGCGAGTGGTTCCTCGTGGTGCGGCGGCGGCTCGACGGTCGTAGCGGGGGCGGTCACCGGCGGATGGTACGGGAGCCCGGAGGGCATCGGCGCTGCCGTAGCATGCGGCGATGGACGAGGACCGAGCCAGCGCGGCGATCATCGCCGCCGGCCG
>JAXDKY010000245.1:0-3257 GCA_034666885.1 Chloroflexota bacterium | reverse complement strand
AGCATCGCCGCGACGTCGCGGTCGTGGGTGATGACGACGATGGTCGTGCCGTCCTCAGCGTGGAGCTCACGCAACAACACCATCAGCTCGGCGCCGGTCGCCGTGTCGAGGTTGCCGGTCGGTTCGTCGGCCAGGACGATCGCCGGCCGGCCCACGAGGGCCCGGGCGATGGCGACCCGTTGCCGTTCCCCGCCGGAGAGCTGCGCGGGCCGGTGCCGGAGTCGGTGGCCCAGCCCGACTCGCTCGAGGGCCGCGGCCGCAGCCTCGCGCCGGACCCGGCCGCGAACCCCGCGATACAGGAGGCCGTCGGCGACGTTGTCGAGCGCCGATTCGCCACCGAGCAGGAAGAACTGCTGGAACACGAAGCCGATGGCATCGGCGCGCAGCATCGACAGCCGCCGATCGCTCATCGTCGCAACGTCGTGACCGGCCACGCGCACGATCCCGGCCGTCGGCCGATCCAGCGTGCCGATCAGGTGGAGCAACGTCGACTTGCCGGACCCGGATGGGCCCACGAGTGCGACGAGCTCGCCGTCGTCGATCGACAGGTCGACGTCCCGGAGGGCGGCGACCGGCGGCGAGCCCGGATACTCCTTGCCGACGCCGTTGAGCTCGATGGCCGTGCTCACGATGGCACCACGACGACGTCACCGGGCTGGAGGTCGGTGGCGGTGATCTCGACCGTGCCGTCGTCGAACAGGCCGGGCTCGACCCGCACGAGATGGGTCGGGGAGGTGCCGGTCGCGGTGCTGGCGGCCGGAGAACTGGCCGTCGGGACGCTGGCGGCCGGCGCGCCCGACGGGGTCGGACTCGAGCCGGAATCGTCGACGACTTCGACCGCGTAGCCGCCCTCGCGGAGGGCCAGCAACGCGTTGACCGGCACCGTCAGCACGTCTTCACGGCTCGACCGCACGGCCGTGACCTTGACCGCCGCCTGGTCGAGATCGGCGGCTGCACTGGGATCGTCAAGCGTGATGACCACGGGAACGGTCGTCGTCGTGTTGCCCTGCTGGTCCGTCGATGTCTGGGCGATCCGGCCGATCGATTCGACGGTGCCGGCGACGACCGTCGCGTCCGGCAGCTCGACCTGGACGGCCGCACCGGCGGCGAAGAGCTCGCGGTCGTCGGTGCCGATGTCGAAGCTGATGACGCGCCGAGAGGACGTGCCCGACATCACGGGTGCCCCCTGGCCGGCCATCGACCCGAGCGCCGCCCCGATCTCGGTCACGCGGACGGCTTCGGGCAAGAAGACGACCTCACCCAGATCGACCGTGCCGTCCACGGGCAGCCCGGCATCGCGCTGCCACCGCTTCACGGCCACCGTCGTGCGGGCGTCCCAATGGCGGTCGACCTTGAAGCCCTTGCGGGTATAACCGAGTCGCTTGAGGTTCTGCTCAAGCTGCAGGACGTCCGCCCCGTTCGAGACGCCCGCCTGGAGTGCCCGCCAGGCCGGCCTCGGCCCGTACATCAGGCTCGTCCGGTCGTGGCCGTTGGTCTCGTACAGCCAGTCGCCGGCCTTCACGACCGTCCCGACCGGCACGGTCCGGGTGAGGACGCCGGACAGGCCACCGATCACGTCGTAGTCGCCGGCGAAGCCGAGGGTCGCGCCGAAGTCGTCGGTCACGGTCAGCGTCTTCCGCTCGACGGTCGCGGTCTGGCGGCCGGTCGGCTCACCGTCTGGATCGACCGTTGCGGTGGGACTGGCCGCGAGGCCACCGCTCGTCAGCCACCAGCCACCACCGGCGACTACCGCCAGCACGATGACGGCTCCGACGAGCCGCCCGAGGCCGCTCAATTCGTCCCCTTCGGAGCCGGCTCGGTAACGGTGCCGCCGCCTGCTGGGGCTCCGCCCACGCTGTTCTTCCCCGGCTGGCCCATCTTGTCGGCCATCTTGCCGGGAAGGAGGCTGCTGCACGCGGTGTGCGCGGCCTGGAGCTTCTGCTCATTGATGGGCGGCGCGGCAGCGCCGGATCCGGCGTCGGTGCTGCCGATCTGGATGCGGATGCCGCCGTCCGCTGTCGGGTCGTCCATCGGGATGCCGTGCTCGCGCATGCACTGCGCGAATGCCAGCATCTTGTCCAGGTCCTCGGGGGAGAGCGGCGGACCGGCTGCCGGCCGAGCCTCGTCCATGAAGTGGTGACACGCCTCGTCGGCCTTCTGCATCTTGTCCTTCGACACCGGCGCACCGCCGGGGCCACTCTGGTCGATCGAGACGCCGCCCTCGCCGTCGGTCGAAACCACGGGGTCGGGCATGTCGACGCCGTTGGCACGCATGCAACGGGCATAGGCGAGGGCCGCATCCTGGGGCGTGATGGCGGACGGGCTGGGTGAGGCGGCGGGTCCGCCACTCGCGCCCGGATCCTGGAGACTGGCGACGCTGGGTGCGCCCGCCGTGCCGCTGCAGGCCGCGACCATCGCGGCCAGCGCGAAGGTCGCGACGATCGATCGCGTTGCGCGAAACATGGAACCTCCTGATGGCGAAGAGACATCGGGGAAGCTCGCGCTTCCGTCCTCGCTCCGTTGTAGGAGGCGGCGGTGAAGGACGTCTGAAGTTCCGGCAGCCCGACGGCCCGCCGCGCGGCGTGGCGCCGCGGTCAGACGGGCAGATGGACCTCGAACCGCGCGCCGCCGGTGGGGCGGTTCGAGGCGGCGATCGTGCCGCCGTGGCGCTCCACGATCCAATGCGCGATGGCGAGACCGAGGCCCGTCCCCCCGGCCGGCGCGTCGGGCGCGCGCCAGAAGCGGTCGAATACGCGCGGCAGGTCCTCGGGCCGCACGCCGGGGCCGTCATCGTCGACCGTCAGTACGGCCTCGTCGTCGACGGTCCTGACCGACACCTCGACCGACGCGGAGCCATGGCCGGCCGCCGAAGCGTGCCGGATGGCGTTGTCGACGAGGATCACCACCAGCTGCCGGAGGCGCGCGACATCACCAAGCAGCGGGACGGGCTCGGCGTCGATCCGGATCCCGACGCCGGCCTCGCGGGCGACCGCCGCCAGCTCCCCCGCGGCGTCGAGCGTCAGCTCCCCCAGGTCGGTCGGCCCGACGTCGAGTTCGATCGCTCCGGAATCGGTTCGAGCCAGCACGAGCAGGTCCTCGACGAGCGCCGTCAGCCGTTTCGTGCCGACGTCGATGTCGTCCAGCGCCGTCCCGACCTCAGCTACCGGCCGGTCGCGATGTCGATAGAGGTGGTCGATGCTGGTCGTGACGATCGCCAGCGGCGTTCGCAGCTCGTGACTCGCGTCCGCCGCGAACTC
>JAXDKY010000244.1:0-5692 GCA_034666885.1 Chloroflexota bacterium | reverse complement strand
CGCCAGCATCGCGTCTAGCCCGATCTCCTCGCGGATGATCCTCGCCCGCCGACGGTCGTCATCGACGTCCGCGCCGACCTTGAGCTTGAACCGTGTCCAGCCCTCGGCCAGGGCCTCGCGGCACAGGCGGCGGATCTTGTCGTCGTCGTAGCCCAGCCAGCCGACCGAGGTCGAGTAGGCCGGATAGCCGTCCCGGCGCAACTCCGCCTCGCGCTCCGCGCGCGTGGGGGCGAGCGCGCGCAGTCGCTCGAGGGCGCGCTCCGGTGAGAGGGCGTCGCTGATGTAGCGGAAGTCGACCAGGGCGACGAGCTCCTCGGGGGTCATGTCGACGAGCAGCTTCCAGAGCGGCTTGCCGGCAGTCTTCGCGAACAGGTCCCAGACCGCGTTCACGACCGCCGCCGTCGCGAGGTGGATCACGCCCTTCTCAGGCCCGATCCAGCGCAATTGGCTGTCGCCGACGAGCTCGCGCCAGAACGTGCCCATGTCGGCGAACAGCGCCTCCGTCTGGCGGCCCACCACGAGCGGGCGGAGCGCCGCGACGCCGGCCACGACGACCTCCGTCCCGCGCCCGATCGTGAAGGTGAACCCATGTCCCTCGAGGCCGTCGCCGGCGTCCGTGCGGACGATGACGTACGCGGCCGAGTAATCCGGATCCGGGTTCATCGCATCGGACCCGTCGAGCGAGCGCGAGGTCGGGAAGCGGATGTCGATGACGTCGAGCGCGACGATCGTGGCCATGATCAGCCCTTCACGGCGCCGACGAGGATGCCGCGCGAGATGAAGCGCTCGAGCACGATGGCCATGACGATGACCGGCACGATCATGATCAGGACGAGCACGGACATCGCCCACCACTGGGGGCCGCGGGTCGCGTCTTGTGCCGCGACGAGGAGCGGCATCGTCTGCGCCTTGGCGCTCGAGAGCAGCAGCGCGATGAGGTACTCGTTCCAGGCGAAGATCAGGGTGATGAGGAAGGTCGCGACGAGCCCCGGGACGGCGATCGGCAGCACCACCGAGCGCACGATCCGGTAGACCGACGCGCCATCGACCTGGGCCGCCTCCTCGAGCTCGATCGGCAGCGCCGCGAAGTAATCGCGCATCAGCCAGACGACGATCGGGAGGTTGGTCGCCACGTAGGTCAGGATGAGGGCGAGCTGCGTGTCGAGCAGTCCGATCTGCTGAAAGAGGACGTACAGCGGGATCACGACGGCGATCGGCGGCAGGATGCGTTGCGAGATCAGCCAGAACGCGATGTCGTCGTTGGCGAGGGTCCGCCGGAACCGCCGGCCGATGGCCTGGGCGAGCAGCGCGAACACCGCCACGCCCGACGCCACGGCGAGCTGCCACGGGACCCCGCCGAGGACCGCTCCGAAGGCGCCCGCCACGCACACGGCGCCCAACGCGATGAGCCCGATCCGCGGGCGATACGTGAAGCGCACGAGGGCATACGCGGCAGCGGCCCCCATGACGAGCGCGATGACCGCGCTCGAAAGCCCGACGACGACCGTGTTCACGTACGGCCGCAGGGTGTCGTTCCCGAGGTCGATGAGGATGTTGCGCCACGCGGCGAGGGTCGGCTGGAAGTCGACGAAGGGGAGGTAGTACGGGCCCTTGTCCACGTCGATCGGCAGCTTGAGCGACGTGATCGCGAGCCAGTACAGCGGGAACAGCACGACGAACGCCCAGAAGACGAGGAGGACGTACGAGACGACCTTCGCACCGGGCGAGATATCGAGCGGGGAGCGGCGGCGGAGCGGATTCGCCATCAGGTCCGCCGGATCCGGCCGCGGGCCCAGCCGATGTAGGCGGTCGCGATGACCGTCACCAGCAGCAGCAGGATGTAGGCGATCGCCGCCGATCTCCCAAGGTTCAGCGTCCGCCAGTCGAGGTACGCCTGGAGCGTCAGCGACTGGGTCGCCGTCCCGGGACCGCCGCCCGTCAGGATGTTGGGCATGTCGACGATCTTGAACCCCTCGATCAGCCGGATGAGGACGATCGTCGTGCTCACCGGCAGGATGGCCGGGATCGTGATGTGGCGGAAGATCTGCCAGTGCGATGCGCCATCGACGAAGGCCGCCTCGCGGATCTCCTGGTCCAGCCCTTCGAGCGCGGCGAGCAGGACGATGAATACGAACGGCGTCCATTCCCAGGCGTCGCCGATGATCACCGCGATCCGTGCCGCCCACGGGTCCGTCACCCAGGTGTACTGGCCCAGGCCGAGCAGTCCGAAGAGGGGCTCGAGGGGACCCTTCCCGGTGTCGGTCATCATCCGGAACATGTAGCCGACCCCGATCGGCGTGATGGTCAACGGCAGCAGGAAGACCACCCGGAAGAACCGTCGGCCGCGCAGGGGCTGGACGGCGAGGATCGCCAGTCCGAGGCCCAGCAGGAACTGGACGAGGATGCCGGCCAGCACGTAGACGATCGTGACGACGAGGGATCCTGGCCGGCCGCCATCGCTGAGCAGGGTCTGGATCACGAGCCATAGCAGGCCGGTCACGGCGACCGCGCCGGCGACCCGCAGGACCGCGCCGATCGGCCGGATCCGGGCCCGGGTCAGGCTGGTCACCAGCGCCCGGACGATCAGCGCCGCCCCGAGCCCGAACACGATCCAGCCGAGCGGGGTGGGGGGCTTGAGCAGGCCCAGGAGGTGCGTCCGCTCCGTCCCGAAGAGCAGGATCTGGAAGTTCTGGAGGCCGACGAAGTCGACCTGGATGTGGCCCTTCGCGAAGACGAGCTTGGAGAAGGACAGCGTCAACGACGCGAGGAGGGGAAAGATCGACAGGAACAGGATGACGATGACGCTCGGCCAGATGAACACCCACCGAGCGGCGCCGTCCGAGCGCCAACCGCCGAGCGATCCGATCGCTCGGCGGTGGAGGCGCGGCCCGCGGGTCACGTGGGGGGGCGTGACGCCGCGGGGGTCGAGATCGAGCGGTCTACCGCTGGACGCCAAGGCTGTCCTGGTAGGCCTTGAGCTGTGCGTCGCGGCCCACCTGGTCAGTGATCTGGTTCCAACCGTCGGTGATCTGCTGCATCGTCTCCTCGACCGTCAGCTCACCGGCAATGTACTGCGAGACGGCCGTGTCCAGCACGTCCTGCTCGTATTCCTTGGTCTTGGGAATGCGCATGTCGAGGACCATGTTCGGGTTCTCGAGACTGGACTTGATGGCTCCGAGGTACTGATCCTGGGCCGCCTGGCTCATCCCGACGGCGGTCCACGGAGCGCGATCCTCGAAGTGCGAGGTGCGGTACGGGTTGAAGCCCGTCTTGCCGAGGGTCACGTCCACGCTCGACTGGGCGGGGGCGCTCATGTAGGCGAGGAACGCGTAGGCCGCGTCCTTCTTCTTGGCGTCCGCCGCTGCGTTGATCGCGCCGGACCAGCCACCGAACGAAGCGAACGGGGCGTAGTTGACGCCATCGACGGCGTTCGGGCAGGTGGTCGCGTCGCACGCCACGAGCTTGTTGGTGGCCCGGTCGAGCACCTGGGTCCAGCCCGGGGTGATGACTGCGCCGACCTTGTCCTGGACCGTCGAGGTCGCGGGATCGAGGGCAAGGGTGCCGATGTCGCCCCAGTCCATCGACAGCGCGCAGCGCCCGGTCGTGAACAGGCCACGGGTGTCGCCGACGCCGAGGTTGATCTCGTCCTTCGGCCCGTAGTCCATGGTCTTCTTGTAGGTCTCGAGCGCCTTGGCAAAAGCCTCGTTCTGGAACAGCGGGTTCATGTTCGTCGTGTCGAAGAAGGCGCCCTGGCCCGTGCCCTGCGACTGGAGAAGGCCGCCGGCGACGGAGATGATCCACCAGTAGCTCTGCTGGCCCTTCTTCTTGGCGATGCACGAGCCGTAGTCGGGCGTGCCGTCGCCGTTGAGGTCCTTGCCGTTCTGGGCCGCGGCGATGGTCAGGTACTCATCCCAGGTCTTCGGCGGCGCATCGAGGATGTCGCTCCGGTAATAGACCATGTGGAAGTCGCCATCGAGCGGGATCATGTAGGTCTTGCCCGCGTACGTCGCGTTGAAGTCGCGGAAGAACGGGCCGATGTCCTGCCAGTCAAGGATGGGGTCGCCCTCGACCCGGGAGCTCAGGTCCTCGAGGTAGCCCGGGCCGGTGAAGTCGCCGAGCCACTGCGGGTTGAAGACGAACGCGTCGAAGCTGTTCGTGCCGGTCGACAGGTCCAGGATGGCCTTGTCGTAGATCTCCTGGAAACCGACCGCGTTGACGTTGATCTTGGCGCCGGTCAGCTTCTCGAAGTCGGGGGCTCGACGCTGGAGCGGCTCCGCGACCTGCGGTCCGGCGAACGTCAACAGGTTGACGGTCACGCCGCTGAAGTCCTGGGCGGCGGCCGACCCTGCGGGGGAGGCCTCGGCGCTGGCCGGGGCCGGTGCGACCGACGCCGGTGCGGACGACGGGGTCGTCCCTGTACAAGCCGAGGCGATGAAGATCGCTGTGATCGCTGCCGCGACCGAACGGTACCGCGACACCACGGGGGACCCTCCTCTTGCAGTCGTCCGTTCCGTCCAGCATATTGGACAGATGGCGGTAGGCTGGACATTATGGTATCGGTACGGTATCAGTCAAGGTGTGGCACGCGGTTCAGTATGCTGACCAGCGCGAAGAGGGTTCGTCGATGACGATGGCGGATAACGAAGTCGGGAACGGCGCGCCACGGGCGGTCGCCGAACCGCTCGACGTCGGCAGTGAAGCCGATTCGCTCGCGCCGGCCGTGACGCGGGCCGCGGTGATCCTGGACCTGCTGGCGGAGAACCGAGGCACCGCCGCGGGCCCCAGTGAGCTCGCCCGACGGCTCGGGCTGCCCAAGTCCTCGATCGCCAACATCTGCGCTGCCCTCGCCGACGCGGGCCTGGCCCGCCGGGTCGGGACAGGGTTCGCCCTCGGCCGGAAGCTGGCCGAGCTCGGCGGGGCCTATCTCGCGTCCGTCGACCAGATCCAGGAGTTCTACGACGCCAGCCATGAGCTGGAGGCCGGGTCGGACGAGACGATCCAGCTGGCCGTCCTGGACGGGATCGAGATGACCTACCTCGCTCGCCACGACGGGCGCCAGCCGGTGCGGTTGACCTCGCAGATCGGTCGCCGCCTGCCGGCCAGCGTCACCGCCACGGGCAAGGCGGCCCTGGCCACGCTCGACCGCGACGAGGTCGTGCGGCGGTTCGAGGGGGTCGAGCTCCCGACGCTCACCCGCCGATCGCTGCCGACCGTGGACGCGCTGCTGGCGGACCTCGACGTCGTCCGGCAGCGCGGCTACTCGATGGACGACGAAGAAACGGTCGAGGGCGTGGTCTGCTTCGGCGTCGCGATCCCCGGCCGGGACCCGGGGGAGGGGCCATTCGCCGCGAGCATCACCCTGCTCAAGGCGCGCGCCACCTTCGACCGCGTCCCGGTCCTGATCGCCGATCTCCACCATCTCGCCGCGCGCCTGTCGGACCCGCTCCGCGGCGAGTGGACGGGCCGGGCCGCGGCGGCCCGGCGGGACGATCAGAGCCCGTAGATCCGGGTCGCGTTCCCGCCCATGACGGCGGCCTGCTCGGTGACGTCCAGCGCGCTCAGCGTCGTCAGGGCCGCCTCGACGACCTGCCCGTAGCTGGCGGCCAGCAGGCAGACCGGCCAGTCGGAGCCGAAGAGCAATCGATCCGGCCCGAAGACGTCGAGCGCGTGATCGACGTAGGGCTGCAGGTCG
>JAXDKY010000243.1:0-3320 GCA_034666885.1 Chloroflexota bacterium | reverse complement strand
GTCGTCTGGCTCGAGCTGGTGCTCGCCGGCGGTCCACGCGTGCTCTTCGTGGTCCTCGTGGGCTACACGGCCTACACGCTCGCGATGATGGCCCAGTTCGGTCGCGACACCTGGCGCAGGAACGGCGTGATCTTCAGCGTGGGGGTCGGGCTGCTGGGTCGTATCGCCCCCTACGCCGTGGCCGACGAGGACGGTCGGCTCCGGCGGCGGCCCTTCCTGAGCGGCCTTCTCGAACCGGGCTGGACCATGGCCGATGTCGTGCTCATCGCGCTCGGCGTCGGCTCCATCCTGTTCGACGGCCTGTCGCAGACGCAGTTCTGGTTCGACCGCTTCGGCGTCCCCTCGCTGCCGGGCGAGACCCTGCTCCTCATCGGGTTCCTCGCGATCCTCGTCGTCGCGGCCCTGGCCGTGACCCGCTTCGTGGGCATCGCAGCGACCGGCGCGGGCCTGCTGCCGATCGCGGTGGGCTATCTGATCGCCCATTACCTGACCTACCTGTTGATCGATGGACAGCGGATCCTGATCGCGATCTCGGATCCGTTCCAGCGAGGCTGGGACCTGTTCGGGACGGCCTTCTACCAGCCTTCGGGTGCGTGGCTGCCGCCGGGTCTCGTGTGGACCGTGCAACTGGCCGCGGTCGTGGGCGGGCACATGCTGGGCGCGTGGGGCGGGCACGTGATGGCGGCCCTCGAGGCGCCGCGTGACATGTCGATGAGCACCCTTCGGACACGCCAGATCCCCCTCGCCGTCGTCATGGTCGGGCTGACGACGCTCACCCTGTGGTCGCTTGGGCAGGCGATCGTGGTCACGCCCAAGGAGCCCGCGGCGCAGACCGGTGGCGCGGCCCGGACCGTCGGCGCGACGCCGACCGGCGGCGCGACCTAGACCGTCGCGACGACGCGCCGGGGCCGGCCGGGCTCGGGCACCCAGTCGTTGAGCGAGCGGACGCTCGCGACGGCCTCGACGATCTCGGGATCGAGCGCTTCGGCCGCCGCCACCGCGGTCTCCATCGCGGTCAGGCACAGGATCCCCTCCCCCGTGGCGGCGAGGCGGATCTCCGCGGCGTCCCGGACCGCGCCGGAGCGCGGGGTTGGCGTGTTGACGACGAGCCGCACCTCGCCGCTCGCGATGAGGTCGAGGATGGCCACTTCGCCGGCGCCGGTGTCGGCCGCCTCGCCGAGCTTGGCGACCGGCCGAGCGTCGTAGCCGGCGTCGGCGAGCGCACGGCGCGTGCCCGGCGTGGCCGCCAGGCGATAGCCAGCCGCCGCCAGGCCGGCGGCGAGTCGCGGGAGCAGCGCCTTGTCCCGGTCGGCGATCGACAGGAGCGCGAGGGCGCCGGCCTCCCCGGGTCGGGGTGGCACGAGCGCCGCGCCCAGCAGGGCCTTGGCCAGCGCGACCCGCGGGTCCTCGTGCAGGCCGATGACCTCGCCGGTCGACTGCATCCCCGGCCCGACCGACGGGTCCACCCCGCGGAGCTTGGCCGTCGAGAACGCCGGGGCCTTCACCGCGAAGAACGGCGGCGGCGGCAAGAGCCCGCCGTCCCAGCCGAGCTCCGGCAGGGTGGCGCCCAACGCGATCCGGACCGCGAGCTCGACCATCGGCACGCCGGTCACCTTGGACATGAACGGCACCGTCCGTGAGGCGCGGGGATTGACCTCGATCAGGTAGACGCCATCGTCGCGCACGATGAACTGCGCATTCACGAGGCCTTTCGCGCCGAGCGCCAGCACGATTCGCTCCATCGTGGCAACGATCAGGTCCTGGTCGCCCTCGCTGACGAACTGCGGCGGGAACACGCCGACCGAGTCGCCGCTATGGACGCCGGCCCGCTCGACATGCTCGAGGAGGCCCGGGATCAACACGAGCTCGCCGTCGGAGATGGCATCGACATCGACCTCGACGCCCTCGAGATATCGGTCGATGCGGACCGGGCGATCCGGGTCGACCACCGTGGCCGCCGCGAGCTGCCGCGCGAGATCTTCCGGGGAGTAGCAGAAGTCGATGGCGAGGCCACCGATCACAAACGACGGCCGGACGATGACTGGGTAGCCGATGCGCTCCGCCAGGGTCAGCGCCTCCTCGACGCTGTGGGCCATGCCCCCTTCCGGCTGCGGGATGCCGAGCCGATCGAGCAGGGCGGCGAACCGGACACGCTCCTCGGCCTGGTCGATGGCCTCGAGGTCGCTGCCGAGCAAGGCGACGCCGCCCGCGGCCAGCGGCGCCGCGAGGTTGAGCGGCGTCTGGCCACCGAACGCCACGACGGCCGGCAGCAGGTCGGTGCCCGGCGGCGACTCCGCGTCGATCACGCTGCGGACACTCTCGGGGTCGAGCGGCTCGAAATAGAGGCGCGACGACGCGTCGAAGTCGGTCGAGACGGTCTCGGGGTTCGAGTTGATCATCACGGCCGCGTAGCCGTTGCGGCGCAGGGTGTCGGCGGCCTGGACGGCGCAGTAGTCGAACTCGATGCCCTGGCCGATGCGCACCGGCCCCGAGCCGATGACGAGCGCGGCGGGCCGCTCGACCGGCGGCGCCTCGGGAGCCGAGCCCGCGGCTGCATATGTTGCATAGAAATACGGGGTCTCGGCCGCGAACTCGGCGGCGCACGTGTCGACCATCGAGTAGCCCGGCACGATGCCGAGCTTCAGGCGCGCTGCGCGGACGGCGTCCTGGCTCGTGCCGGCCAGCCCGGCTAGCTCCTTGTCGCCGAACCCGGCGCGCTTGACCGTGGCGAGGAGCTCGGCCGCCTCGCCGTCCGAGGCGTCGGCCAAGCGCGGTCCAGCAGCTGTCACCTCCGCCTCCAGGGCGACGTTCCGGCCCATCTCGGCGAGGAACCAGGCCGAGATGCCCGTCGCCTCGCCGACGATCCGCTCCGGGACGCCGCGGCGGAGCAGGCCAAGCACCCGCCACAGCCGCGAGTCGGACGGCTCCAGGAAGCGGCGCAGCACCAACGGCGCGGCGGTCCGCTGGGCGTGGCGCGTCGACTCGCACGCCTGGCCCTGCTCGTCGATCCAGCGGATCGGTTCGTCCTCCTCCCCGTCGCCCGCGTAGACGCCGGCCAGGTAATCGAAGGCGGCGTTCCAGGTCGGGTCCTCGGCTAGCGGCCCGACGCCGGCCTGCTCGAGACCCCGGAGCGCCTTGTTCAGCGCCGAGCCGAACGTCCGGTCGATGGCCATCACCTCGCCGGTGGCCTTCATCTGGCTGCCGAGCGTCCGGTCCGCGGTGGGGAACTTGTCGAAGGGGAAACGCGGCAGCTTGACGACGACGTAGTCGAGGGCCGGTTCGAAGGCGGCGACGGTCGTCCCCGTGACGACATTCGGGAT
>JAXDKY010000242.1:0-4584 GCA_034666885.1 Chloroflexota bacterium | reverse complement strand
CCCACGGCATCGATGCACTCCTGACGGTCAACTTTAATCTCCAAGATATGGGGCGCTGGGACGAAGCGCTCGAGGTGCTCGATCGGATCGAGCGCCTCGGTCTGGCGGGCGTGAGCGTGCCGTACGTCCTGATGAGTCGTGCGGCGATCGAGATCGGACGTGGGGCTCTCGACGACGCCGCGAAACGGCTTTCGCTTGCCCGGCAACTCCTCGAGGACGACATCGAGGGGGAGGCCGCGTTGTGGCTCGTCACGCTCCGCGCTGAGCTCGAGATCATGCGAGACCAACCCGAGGAAGCACGGCGCGTCATCGATGACGCCATAGCGCTGCTCCCCAGCCGCGACCACTGGGTCCGAACCATCGGTCGCTTCTATGCACTCGCCGTTCGCGCGGAGGCGGACCTCGCCCGGCGTACCCGACGTCGCGGCGGTCGAGGGAGCGACGATCAGGCCGCGCCACCGGCGCGCTTCCTGGAGGCCATGCAGAACGTGCGCGACGGGGTCGCCCGCGAGCGACCGGCCTCGGCCAGGGATGCCGACACCTTCCTGGCCTTGTGCGAGGCGGAATACAGCCGATACGAGGGCAGACCCGACAGTGGTCCCTGGTTGCGGGCCGTCGAGCGGGTGGCGCCTGGCGAGCACCCATATCTGGAGGCCTACATGCGCTGGCGACTCGCCGGCGCGCTCGCATCGACACGACGGGCGCGGGGGCGGGCGCTGGCCGAGCTTCGTCGTGCCCATGCCATCGCTGTCGGACTCGGCGCGCTGCCCCTGCAGCGCGACATCGAAGCCCTCGCCGAGCGGGCGCGGATGACCCTCGTCGAGGAGCCGAGGACCTCAGGAGCCCGAGGGGGGCCGTTCGACCTGACGACGCGAGAGCGCGAGGTGCTCGGGCTGGTCGCCGCGGGCCGGACGAACCGCCAGATCGCGGAGGACCTGTTCATCACCGAGAAGACGGCCGGGGTGCACGTGTCGAACATCCTCGGAAAGCTCGGCGTCGAGCGCCGGACCGAGGCTGCCGCCATCGCGCACCAGCGGGGCCTGATCAGTCAGGAAGGCGCGGAGGCCGCGTCGCGCTGAGCCGACCGGCCGGCCCCTCAGGCGAGCCATTCCTCGTAGCGCGACGTGAACAGGGCCGGCGCACCGCCCGTCGCAAGGAAGACGATCGCCTTCTGGGAAAGCGTCGCCTGGTCCATGTTCATGAGTCCGGCCATGGCCTTGCCCGAGTACACCGGGTCGAGCAGCAGGCCCTCCGACCGCGCCGCAATACGGATGGCCTCGAGACAGGCATCGGTCGGCGCACCGTAGCCCACGCCGATCTGGTCGCGCACGAGTCTGGGTTCGTCGGTCGGCACCGGACGGCCGACGAACGCGGCCACTTCCCCGGTCAACCGACGCACGGTCGATAGCGCGTCCGCCACCGCGCCGACGTCGACGCCGATGACCCTCCCGTGGCCCAGGCGAGCGGCCAACCCCGCGTGCGTGCCGCCTGACCCGGTGGCGGTGACGACCAGCACCTCGTCGTGCCCGAGGTCCGCCACGATCTCGTCCGCGGCGCCGACGTAGGCACTCGCACCGAGGGGGGAGGAGCCTCCGATCGGGATCACATAGGGCGTTCGACCCGCGGCCCGGAGCTCATCGGCGATCTCGTTCACCACATCGTTGAGGTCGTCCATGGCGACGGGCCCGACGAACCGGCGCTCGGCACCGAAGATCACGTCCAGGACCTGATTGCCTTCCGTGCGCTCGGGCGGGTCGGCGTTGAAGGCCAGCACACAGCCGAGGCCGGCACGAGCGGCCGCGGCCGCCGTCGTGCGAGCGTGATTGCTCTGCGGTCCGCCCGCGGTCACGAGGACGTCGCAGCCGGTGGCGAGCGCGTCGGCGACCAGCAGCTCGAGCTTGCGGACCTTGTTGCCGCCGGTCGCGAGCCCGGTGCAGTCGTCGCGCTTCACCCAGAACCGCCCCGGGTCGAAGCCGAGCGCACGACCCAGGCGGTCGGCCCGGTCCAGCGGTGTCGGAAGGTTGGCCAGCATGGAGGGGAGTATGCCGGTGTCGACGACCTCGAACGATGAGTTTCGAGCGCGAGCGCGGTCTTAGTGGTTGGCGCTGGCGGGTTCGCTCGCCGGCGCCTCCGCGCTCGACTGGACCGCGGATCAGGAAAGGAGCCCCCTGCTGGCCGCGTCTGACGAGTCGCCGCCGATCACCGCTTCCGTTGACCCTCCGGCCCCGGAGGTCGAATTCGGCCTGCCTGGGCACATCGATCGCGCGGAGATCCCGTGGCTGTGCGTGCGTCTCCAGGTCCTGGCCGCGTCCGTCGCCGCCGACCGGCTCGTGTGTGACGTAGCCGCGGTCGTCGAGCCGGATGCCGTCACCGTGGACGCCCTGGCGCGACTCCAGCTCACGGCGCGTCGGTCGGGGCGCGAGATGGGGATCCGCCACGCATCGCGCGAACTGCAGGAGCTCCTCGACCTCACGGGCCTCGCCGAGGTGATCCGACCGGCGCCGGCTCAGGCCTCCAGGCGGGGCGGGAGACCGAAGAGCGGGAAGTAGTGCGGCGTGTCGAGGAAGAAGCTGATCCCGCTGATCCGCCCGCCGGACGTTTCGACCACCTGCAGCGACCATGGCTCGAGGCCGCCGTCAGCCGCCGGCTTGTACTGCCCGAACCCGCGCGAACCGTTGGCCTGGATGGGGATCAGGCGGGAGCCGCGGCAGCCGATGCCCGGACCGAGGCACCACTTCCGGATATCGATGTGCGTCTGGAGCCACAGCTCGTACGGAGGCATCGACCACGTCGCGTCCTCGTGCAGCAGCGAGGTCAGGGAGTCCATGTCGTAGCGCTCGAAGGCGTCGACGTAGCGGTCGAGAAGGGCCTGCTGGTCCTCGTCGATCGGGTCGAGCGGGTGGGCCGTCGCCACATCCTGGGACCCGATGGTCGCGCGGGCGCGCTGGAGCGCGCTGTTGACGGAGGCTACCGTCGTGCCGAGGAGCTCGGCGACCTCGCTCGCCTGCCACTGCAGGACCTCGCGCAGGATCAGCACGGCCCGCTGGCGCGGCGGCAGGTGCTGGAGCGTGGCCACGAACGCGAGCCGGACCGACTCGCGGACCTCCGCGACGGCCGCGGGATCGCCGCCGACCGGGAGCACCCGGCTGTCGGGGATCGGCTGGAGCCACGTGACTTCGGGGAGGACCGGCCCCAGGGGATGGTCGGCGGTGAGTGCCGGGCCCAGGTCCATCGGTCGAGCGCGGCGTTCGCGCCCGGTCAGCATGTCGAGACAGACGTTCGTCGCGATCCGATAGAGCCACGACCGCAGCGAGGCGCGGCCCTCGAACTTGTCGAAGTTGCGCCAGGCGCGGACGAAGGTGTCCTGCACCGCGTCCTCGGCCTCGAATGCCGATCCCAGCATGCGATAGCAATACGCGGTCAGCTCGACGCGATGGTGCTCGAGCCGGGATTCGAGCGCCTCCGCGACCGGCAGTGCCGGGTCAGCGGCGGTCAGCTCCGCCGGCGCGATGTCCGTCATCCCCCGCTCCCCTTCGCCGGTTCGTCCATGGCCCGATTCTGGCACGGGGCGCGATCCGGCGCACCGGGCGGCCAGTCAGCCCGCCGTCGGGTCGTAGCCTCCTTTTGGGTCGATGGTCAGAAGGGTCGTCGGAGGCGGTCGGATCTGATCAGCACTCCGGCACTGCCGCGACGTGGCGTCGGCGTTCGGTGCTGGTTCGGTCCCCCTCGCGCGTGCGATCGAGACCTCGCGCCTCGGCTTCGGCGTCGGCTGCGGCTTCCCGATCCGCGCCCGACCCGACGTTCCGCAGCATGACGACGGCGAGGATCGCCACGCCCACGGCCAGGACGGCGCTGATCGTCGCGGCCACCTGCATCCCCTGGACGAAGGCGTCGCGGGCGACGTCAAGGACGGCCAACCCGAGCTGACCCGGGAGCTGCCCGGCGACGGCGACCGCGCCGCCAAGCGTGTCGCGGGCGATGGCCGCGGCGTCAGCCGGGACCCCCGCCGGGAGACCCGCGCCGACGTGACCGCGATAGAGCGCCACACCGATGCTGCCCAGGACCGAGATGCCGAGGGCGCCACCGAGCTCGGCGCCGGTCTCGGAGATGCCCGAGGCGGCTCCCACCCGTTCCGGGGGCGCCGACCCGACGATCAATTCGGTCGTCAGGGACAAGACCGGCGCGAGCCCCAGCGAGATGATGATCGAACCGGCGATGACGGTCGGCAGCCCGTTTGTGGCGCCGACCTGGGTCAGGACGCCGAGCCCGAGGGCCGCCAGCGCGAGGCCGGCGCCCATGACGTAGGCGGCGCGCAGGTGGCGAACGATCCGTGGGGCCGCGTTCGAACCGACGATGAAGCCGACCGCGGAAGGCACGGACCAGAAACCGGCCTCGAGCGGCGACAGGCCGACGACGAGCTGGAGGTACTGCGCGACGAACAGGAAGTAGCCGGCCGCCACGAAGATGGCCAGGAAGTTGATCGCCAGCGAGGCAGTGAAAGCGGGGACCCGGAAGAGCCGCAGGTCGATCATGGGGTCGGCGAGCGTGAGCTGCCGGCGGACGAACAAGGCCCCGACGACGAGG
>JAXDKY010000241.1:0-2811 GCA_034666885.1 Chloroflexota bacterium | reverse complement strand
TCGTAGCCGCGCTCGCGCAGGGCGCCGATGAGGGCGTCGCGACGCCGGCGCCGGCCCGGCCCTGCCCCGGCCACGCGGCGTGCCTCGTCCCCGACGGCGAGCCCCGCCTCGTGGGCTGAGGCTCCCAACGCGGGGCTCGAGCCACCGCCTCGGGCCCCCTCCAGCGCGCCCGCCATCATCGCGGCGGCGGATTCGTACCGGCGCTCAGGGAGCGAGACGGCGATCTCGCGGGCGGCTCGTCGATACAGTTTCGCGGGCCGGCCCGCGCCCGGACCGGTCCGGCCGGACCGGCGACGGTATTCGACGCCGAGGAGGCCCTCGTTCGCAAGCCGATCGAGGTGGAAGGCCGCGAGGGCACGCGAGATCCCGACTCCGGTGGCAGCCTCGTCCCGACTGACCGGCGCTGCCTGCGCGATCAGCCAGTCATAGAGGCGTCGACGCACGGGCTCGTCCAGCAGGGCGATGGCCTCGATGTCGCGATCGTCGATGGGCATGCCCGAATTCTATTGCAAATGAATCTTTGCGCAACCCTTGACGTGGGCGGGTCCGCGGTTGTATCACTAACACATGCTCGTGATAGAACGGCTCAGCAGCGAAGCCCGCAGGGTGCCTGCCCTGACCAAGGTCGGTGTCGTCGCGCTCGGGTTTGCCGGTCTGCTCGACCTGATCGCCCATCTCGAGGCGAGCGAGCACGTCGGGCACCTGCACGAGCACACGTCAGCCGAGGCCTCGGCCCATGTAGCCGTGTTCGTGAGCATGGTCCTCATCTACCTGGGCGTCGTCCTCGATGGCGCCCGCCAACAGCGTGCCCGCCGACATTCGACGGGGCGCCGATCGAAGGGAGTCGCGTGATGCCGTTCGGGGATTTCATCAACCAGATCCCGGCCGTCGGGTTCCTGGCCATCCACCTCACCGCGTTCCTGATCGGGGCGTACTTCGCGTGGCGCTCGTTCAACGCGGGAGCGGGCCTGTTGGGCTGGGGGTTCAGCCTCTTCGCCCTGGCCGAGATCAGTTACATGACCTACCACCTCGATTGGACGATCTTCCTGTTCGCCCACACCGTCAGCGAAGTCCTCGACCTGGTCGCGTTCATCCTCGTCTTCGCGTTTGCCACGCAGCGAGGGCTTGTCGGCGCGAACGCGTCGGCGCGATGAAGCGCGCCATCTCCGCCACGCCGGTCCTCCTGCTCGCGCTCGCTCTCACCGGTTGCGGTGGCGGCTCGGCGGCGGCCGACTCTTCAGCGGCCGCCAGCCCCGCCCCGGTCGCCACGACGACTGTCGACCTGCCCAAGTCCTACCGGTTCGAACCCGCGGCGATCGCGGTCACGGTCGGCGCGACCGTCACCTGGACGAATCACGACGAGTTCACGCACAACGTGACCTTCGACGGCGAGGCCGGACTCGTGATGAAGCCCGGCGAGAGCGTGACCCGCGCGTTCGCGACCCCCGGGACGTTCGCCTACCTCTGTTCCCTGCATCCAAAAGAGATGCGGGGCAGCGTCGTTGTGAAGGAGAACTGATGACTCGATCCGGTCGCCTGGGGATCCTGGGCGGGGCCCTCGCCTCTGTGATGGTGGTCGCGCTGGCGGCCTCGGTCGCGCCTCCTGCCGAGGCGGCCAAGGCCGACGGCGATCCGGGCCTGGCCAAGCTTGAACGCGGCGCCTTTCATGACGCGATGCGAAAGCTGTGGGAGGACCATATCGTCTGGACCCGGCAGTACATCGTCAGTGCCGCGACCCTTGCGGGGGACCTTCCTGACATCGGCCCGACGACCGATCGGCTGCTGGCCAACCAGGCCGACATCGGTAATGCGCTTCGGCCGTTCTACGGAGACGAGGCGGGCGATGCGGTGACGGCGCTCCTGCGCGATCACATCCTGGGGGCGGCCGCGCTCATCACGGCCGCGAAGACCGGTGACGCGACGGCGACGGCTGACGCGACCACCGCGTGGTACGCGAACGCCGATACCATCGCGGCAGCCCTGCACCGACTCAACCCCGATGCGTGGGACACGACCCACATGCAAGCGATGATGCGCGCCCATCTGGATCGGACGCTCGAGGAGGCCGTGGCCCGCCTCGAGGGCCGATACGCCGACGACATCGCCGCCTACCAAGCGGTCCATGTCGACATCTTGGCGATGGCCGACATGCTGAGCGACGGGATCATCGAGCAATTCCCCGACCGGTTCCGCCGGTAGGCCGCGCCCGGGGGCGTCGGTCCTGCCGGCGCCTTCCGGTACCCATCGCCGGGTCCCAGCCGACGATGGCTGTCAGCCGGCGATCGCCCCTCGTTCGATGAACTGGCCGGCGCCGCGGCGGCCGACGAACGTGCCGTCTCGGACGACGTCCGCTCCACGGACGAGCACATCGCGAACCGCTCCCCGCACCGCGAGGCCTTCGTACGGCGTGTAGTCGCTCGTATGGTGGAGGTCGGTCGCGTGGAGCGTCCGCGTGGCCCCGGGATCGAAGAGCACGATGTCCGCGTCGCGGCCGGGTTCGATCGCTCCTTTTCGCGCCAGCCCGAATCGGGCAGCCGGGGTCGTCCCGAGGAGGTCGACCATGCGCTCCAGGGTGATGCGCCCGCGGGCCACGCCTTCGCTGTAGACGAGCGTCAGCAGCGTCTCGATGCCGGGTGCGCCGTTGCTGATCTTGTCGAACGAGACTCCGGACGCCGCGGCCGCCTTTTCGACGCCGACGCGGTCGGGCACGTGGTCAGTTGCTACGAGATCGAGCGACCCGTCGGCCAGCCCCGCCCAGAGCGCATCCCGGTCCGCGGCGGATCGCAGCGGCGGGGAGATCACGTAGCAGGC
>JAXDKY010000240.1:0-4227 GCA_034666885.1 Chloroflexota bacterium | reverse complement strand
ACCCGGGCGGTGGCAGCCTGACGATCGTGCCGGCGGCCGTGACCGGCTCGTACGCGGCGACCGGCCGTGACATCTACGACAAGGCGACGGTCCGACGCCAGATCCTCGAGCTGCGGGCCCAGATCGAGCGGGGCGACAGCGGCGGCCCCTTCGTCCTCAAGGACGGCACCATCGGGGGGCTGGTCTTCGCCGAAGCCAAGACGGACCCCGACGTCGGGTACGCGCTCAGTCCGAGCGCCGTCGCCACGCGAGTCGGGCCGGCCGTCGGCCGGACCGCCGGCGTCGCCACCGGGGAGTGCGTCCACTAGTCCCGGTCGCGCCACCCGTTGGCGCCATCCGGTCGCGCCACGGGCCCTCGGCGCGTCCTAGTGCGCGTCCCCTTCCAATTTCGCGATCCGCTGGGCGACCGCGTCGAGGACGGCTTCCTGGATGGTCGGGAAGGCCGCGAGCAGGGAATGGAACTCGCGATGCCCGACGACGAGTAGACGACAGGGCGTGACACACGTCGCGGTTGCGGTTCGGCTGACTTTTCCGAGCAGCGCCAGCTCCCCGAAGAACGCTCCCGCGCCGAGGTCGCGCAGGTGCTGTCCATCGCGGTCGATGCGGACCGTCCCGTCGACGATCACGAAGAACTCGTCACCCGACGCGCCCTGACGGGCGACGACGCGACCGGCTGGCAGATCGACCTCGTCGGCGAGGCGCCCGACCTCTTGCAGGCCACGGCTGTCGAGACCGGCGAGCAGCGGCACCTTCGACAGCAACTCGAGCTTCTGGTCCATCGTGGCGATCCGTCCTCCTGTCGCCCAAGGCCTTCACCACATCGGCGTCGCGGCAGCATACGCGTTGCCGGTCGCACCGGGAAGTCGGCAGATCACGGGTGCCGTGCCGCCGTATGCGCCGACTATGCTCCCGGGATGCCACGCCTCGGAGCCGGACCGAACCTCGCCGTCGATGCGCTCCGGACGACGCTCGACGAGCCAGGGCTCCGGAGCCTGACCGCCGCATGGTTCGCCGTCGTCGCCGGCAAGTGGGCATTCCTGGTGACGACCTTGATCGTCGCCTATGAGGCGGGGGGCACCTTCGCGGTCGGCCTGCTCGGCCTGGCGCGCTTCCTGACACCGACCCTCGTCGCGCCGTTCGCCGGCCTGCCGACGGTCCGCTGGCGGCCGGAGGTCGTCTTGCGGACCGTGAACGCGATCCGGACCGTGGCGGTCGGCGTGGGCGCCGCCAGCGTCGCAGCGGGGCTTCCGATCCAGCTCCTGTTCGCCGTCGTTGCGCTCGAAGCTGGTGTCGGTGCCTTCAGCCGGCCGCTCCACATGGCCCTGCTGCCGGCCGTCGCGCGGACCCCGAGGCAACTCGTTGCGGCGAACGTCACCTCCAGCGCGGCGGAGGGTCTCGGCACGTTCGTGGGCCCGTCGCTGGCCGGGTTGCTGCTCGTCGTCGCCGGGCCCCTCGGGGCGATGCTGGCAGTCGTGGCGATCTACGCGATCGGCGTGGCCTCGATCGCCCGTCTACACGTCCCCGCCGTGGGCCGCTCGAATACCACGGCGGCGGCGGTGCTGGGCCAGCTCTCGGCCGGCGTCAGGGCATTGGCGGCGCTGCCCGGGCCGCGCCTCATCGTCTTCGGTCTGGGGCTTCAGACGTTCGTCCGTGGATTGCTGACGGTCCTGATCGTCGTCGCCGCCATCGACCTGCTGGGCATGGGCGAGCCGGGCGTCGGCGCCCTCAACGCGGCGATGGGATTGGGCGGGCTCGCCGGGGCCGCCGGGGCCATCGCGCTGGCCGGTCGCGATCGCCTCTCACCCGCGTTCGGCCTGGCGATGGCCGGTTGGGGCGCCCCGATCGCGCTCATCGGCCTCGTCGTCCATCCGGCCGTCGCCCTGCTGGCCATGCTCGTCGTGGGGGTCAGCAACGCCTTCATCGATGTCAGCGGGTTCACGCTCATCCAGCGAATGACACCGAACGCCGGCCGCATCTCGGTCCTGGGGCTCGTCGACAGCGTGGCCAACGGCGGGGTGGCCCTCGGTGGGATCGTCGCGCCCTTCCTGGCCGAGGCGCTGGGGATCCGCGGGGCGTTGATCGCGACCGGTCTCGTCCTGCCGATCGCGGCGATCCTGATCGCTCCGGCGCTGCGGCGCACCGACGAGGGCGGCGTCGCCGATGTCCGTCGAGTGCAGCTGATCCGAGGCGAGCCGCTGTTCGCGCCGCTGTCGCTGGCGACGGTCGAACACCTGGCGGCGGCCCTTCGCCCCGTCGATTTTCGGGACGGTGACTGGCTGATGCGAGAGGGCGACCCCGGCGGCGAGTACCTCCTGATCGACACCGGCGATGTCGAGATCTCGCAGGATGGTCGAGCCGTGGCAACACTCGGTCCGGGCAACGGCGTGGGCGAGATCGCGCTCATGCAGGACGTGCCCAGGACGGCCTCGGTGTGTGCCCGGGGCCCGGTGACGGCGTTCAGCCTGGGACGCGCCGCCTTCCTCGAGGCCGTGGTCGGCCACGCTACCAGCCGGGCCGCGGCAACGTCGCGTGTCCAGGCGCGTCTCGCGGCGGACTCCGAGCGGCCAGCCCTACACTGACGCCGATCGCAGCGGCACGCCGCTCGACGACCCGCCCGACCAGGAAGCCCGGAGACACCGCCCAGATGCCCGAGTCCGAGCAGCCACACCCGTACCTGCGCCCGTCCGATCCGGCCAAGCGCCATTCGGCCGCCCTCACCGACGGCCCTGACCGAGCCGCCGCGCGAGCGATGCTCAAGGCCATCGGCTTTACGGACGAGGACCTCGCCAAGCCGCTGATCGGTGTCGGCACGACGTGGATCGAGACCATGCCGTGCAACTACAACCAGCGGCGCCTGGCCGAGCACGTGAAGGACGGCATCCGGGCCGCCGGGGGCACGCCGATGGAGTTCAACACGATCTCCGTGAGCGACGGCGTGTCGATGGGCACCGAGGGTATGAAGGCGTCGCTCGTGAGCCGCGAGGTCGTCGCCGATTCGATCGAGCTGGTGGTGCGCGGTCATCTGCTCGACGGCGTCGTCTGCCTGGTCGGCTGCGACAAGACCATCCCGGGCGCGGCGATGGCGCTCGGTCGCCTCGATCGGCCGGGCGTGATCCTCTACAACGGCACGATCTATCCGGGCACGTACAAGGGCGTTCGGAACGCCACGGTCGTGACGGTCTTCGAGGCGATCGGCGCGTATCGGGCGGGCAAGATGACGCTCGACGAGCTCTACGAGGTCGAGCAGGTCGCATGCCCCGGGCCGGGCGCCTGCGGTGGCCAATACACGGCGAACACGATGTCGACCGTGCTGGAGTTCATGGGCCTGTCGCCCGCCGGGCTCAACGGGATCCCGGCCGAGGACCCGGCCAAGGACGAGGCCGCCCGCAAGACCGGCGAGCTGGTGATGGACCTCGTGCGCCGGGACGTGCGCCCGTCCACGTTCGTCACGCGCGACTCGCTCGAGAACGGCATCGCCTCGGTGGCCGCGACCGGCGGGTCGACCAACGGGGTCCTGCACCTCCTCGCCATCGCCCACGAGTTCGGCGTCCCGCTCGACATCGACGAGTTCGGCGCCATCGCCGATCGGACGCCGGTCATCGCCGACATGCATCCGGGCGGTCGATATACCGCCAGCGACCTGTACGACGCGGGCGGCATGGAACTCGTCATGCGCGAGCTCCTGAAGCGTGACGGGTTGCTCCATGGCGACGCCCCGACCGTGGACGGCCGCACCATCGCCCAGATCGCGGCCGCCGCGACGGAGACCGAGGGCCAGAAGGTCATCGTTCCGATCGAGACGCCGCTGAAGGCGACCGGCGGGCTTGCGATCCTCCACGGCACCCTCGCGCCCGAGGGCTGCGTGGTCAAGCTCGCTGGCCATGAGCGCATGCTGCATCGTGGCCCGGCGCGCGTCTTCGACTCCGAGACGGCCTGCTTCGAGGCGGTCAGTGAGCGGCGCATCGTGCCCGGCGACGTCGTCGTGATCCGTTGGGAGGGACCAGTCGGCGGGCCTGGCATGCAGGAGATGCTCAGCGTCACGGGCGCCCTCGTCGGCGAGGGCCTGGGCGACAGCGTGGCGCTCATCACGGACGGCCGATTCTCCGGCGGGACGCATGGGCTGATGATCGGGCACATCGCGCCCGAGGCCGCGCTGGGCGGCCCGATCGCCGTCGTCGAGGAGGGCGACGAGATCCTCATCGATGTCGATCGGCGGGTGCTGGACCT
>JAXDKY010000239.1:0-3450 GCA_034666885.1 Chloroflexota bacterium | reverse complement strand
GCGCGACGACGCATACCACGGTGAGTGGCGTCGCCCACATCGCCGCGCATGACGAGGCGGAGGCGTTGGCCATGGCGCGCCGCATCCTGGATCACTTGCCGCAGAACAATCTCGGCGACGCGCCGCTTGGTTCCGCCACGGATCCGGCCGATCGGCGCGAGGCGGCGCTCGACGACGTCGTCCCCGACGATCCCAGCAAGCCCTACGACATGCACCGCGTCATCGAGCTCGTCTTCGACGACGGCGACTTTCTCGAGATCCAGCCCGGCTGGGCGCCGAACATCCTCACCGGGTTCGCGAGGCTCGGCGGCCGCAGCGTCGGGATCGTGGCGCAACAGCCCGCCGTGCTGGCCGGTGCCCTCGACATCGACGCGTCGACGAAGGCGGCGCGCTTCGTCCGGACCTGCGATTGCTTCAACGTTCCGCTGGTGACGCTGGTCGACGTCCCGGGCTTCCTGCCGGGCGTCGCGCAGGAACACGGCGGAATCATCCGGCACGGCGCGAAGCTGCTCTACGCCTACTGCGAGGCCACCGTCCCCAAGCTGACCGTCATCACCCGCAAGGCCTACGGCGGCGCCTACGACGTGATGTCGAGCAAGCACGTCCGCGGCGACATCAACCTGGCCTGGCCGACGGCCGAGATCGCCGTCATGGGCGCCGAGGGCGCCGTCAACGTCCTGTATCGCGACGAGATCGATGCGGCGGCCGACCCCGTCGCGGAACGCGCGCGTCTGGTCGCGGACTACGAAGAGCGGTTCGCGAATCCCTATGTCGCCGCAGCCCGCGGATACGTCGACGATGTGATCAAGCCGTCCGACACGCGACCGCGACTCATCGCGGCGCTCGCCATGCTGGCCGACAAGCGCGACACCAATCCGCCGAAGAAGCACGGCAACATCCCGCTGTGACCGCGCCCTCGCGGACTGCGGCGGGCGCCACGTCTTTGCGCAAAGACAAGGGCCGCCCATTTCGTCGGATCCTCATCGCCAACCGCGGCGAGATCGCGGTTCGCATCATCCGGACGTGCCGTGATCTGGGCATCGAAACCGTCGCCGTCTATTCCGACGCCGACGTGGATGCGTTGCATGTCCGATCCGCCGATGTCGCCGTCCGTCTCGGCACGGCGCCGGCGGGGGAGAGCTATCTCCGAGCGGACGCCATCGTCGAGGCGGCGCTCGCGACCGGCGCCGAGGCGATCCATCCTGGCTACGGCTTCCTGTCGGAGCGAGCCGCCTTCGCCCGCGCCGTGACGGATGCCGGCCTGGTCTTCGTCGGGCCATCAGCGGATGCCATCGAGGCACTCGGCGACAAGTTGGCGGCGCGACGCACCGCGCAAGCCGCGGGTGTGCCCGTCGTGCCGGGGACGTTCCAGCCGGTGCCGGTCGACCGACCCGACGACGTCGCCACGGTCATCGCGGCCGCCGAGGCCATCGGCTTCCCCTTGCTGGTGAAGGCTTCGGCCGGTGGCGGTGGACGCGGGATGCGCCTGGTCTCGAAGGCGTCGGAGCTGCCCGCCGCCCTGGCGGCCGGATCCGCGGAGGCAGCCGCAGCCTTCGGCGACGGCGCGGTCTACCTCGAGCGTGAGGTGCGTCCAGCGCGCCACATCGAAGTTCAGCTCCTTGGCGATGCCGACGGCACGATCGTCGCGTTGGGGGAGCGCGATTGCTCGATCCAGCGGCGGCATCAGAAGCTCGTCGAGGAATCGCCGGCGCCCGGGCTGACGTCAGAGGAACGCGCCGAGTTGCATGACCTCGCCACCCGGGCTGCGCGCAGCGCGCGACTCCACAACGCTGCGACGGCCGAGTTCCTCTTCGATGCGCAGCGGCGGTTCTGGTTCCTCGAGGTCAACGCCCGGCTCCAGGTGGAGCACGGCGTGACCGAACTCGTGACCGACCTCGACCTCGTCGCGGAGCAGTTGTGGATCGCGGCCGGGGCGCCATTGTCGGCTGCCGTGATGGCCGCCGCGGCCGCCGGGCTCGACCCGACCCGCCACGCCATCGAGGTGCGGCTCGCCGCCGAGGATCCATCTCGCGCGTTCGCGCCGTCGCCGGGCCGTGTCGGTACCTGGCAGATGCCGGCCGGGCCCGATGTGCGGGTCGATACCGCGATCCGCGCCGGCGAGCGCGTGCCGCCCGACTACGACCCGATGATCGCCAAGATCATGACGGTCGGCCCGGACCGGGCTACCGCCATCGACCGGATGCGCCGCGCCCTCGACGAGGTCGTGGTCACCGGCATCCAGACGACGCTGCCATTCGACCGCGCGCTGATGCGCGACCCGGCCTTCGCCGCAGGCGATCTCTCGACGGACTGGGTGGCGATGCATTGGGATGGCGAGGCAGACCGGGCGTCGACGCTGGACGCCGCCGCTTGGCTCGCGGCCGTGGCTGCGGACGGGCCAGCCTCTACGCGATCCGCCGCGCGCAACCCGGGCGAGGTGGCCGGGTCGCCTCGTGCCACCCCGTCTTTGCGCAAAGACGCCTCCGGCTCCGCCTGGCGAAACGCGGGGAGAACGGCGGCGACGGACCGGTGGCCGCGATGAGCCGCCCGGCCGGCGGCGCGAAGCGCGTCACGACGGCCGGCGCATCAGTCCGTCCCGGCGACCAGCCGCAGACCGTCGCGCCGGAGGACCTGGCGGACGGAGGACGGCACGCGACGGTCGGCACGGTCGTCGGCGCGGTGGGCACGCCGGACCGAGACGGCCGCCGTCTGGTCGAAGTCGTCGTTGATGGCTGGCGGTTCGAGCTGCTGGTCGAGGACGAGTCGAGGGCCGCCCTCCGCGAGCGCGCCTCCCGGGACCGGACCGCCGCCGGGGCGGCAGGTGGGCCGCTGGAGATCCGTGCCATCATCCCGGGCAGGGTCCTTGCCGTCGCGGTCGCCCCCGGCGACACGGTGGAGGCCGGCCAGACCCTTCTCGCGGTGGAGGCCATGAAGATGCAGAACGAACTTCGGGCGCCCCGGGCGGGGACCGTGACGCGCGTGCCGGCCGCGGCCGGTGCCACGGTGGAAGTCGGCGACGTGCTCGTGGTCCTCGGATGAGTCCCGCCGCCGACCGACCCGAGCGACCGACGGGGGAGGGCACCGACCCCGCCCGGGATCGCTGGCGCGAGACGCTCCGGGCGAAGGCCGTCGCTGCCGCCCCCGAGCGCCGGGAGCGCTTCGAGACCTCGTCCGGCATCGAGGTTCGAGACCTGTACACGCCGGCGGACATCGCCGGCCTCGATGAGGACCGTGACCTCGGCCGCCCAGGCGAGTTCCCCTACACGCGGGGCGTCCAGCCGACCATGTACCGCAGCCGCTTCTGGACGATGCGCCAGTACGCCGGCTTCGCCACCGCCGAGGAGACCAACGCCCGCTTCCGTTACCTCCTCGAGCACGGCCAGACGGGCCTGTCGGACGCGTTCGACCTCCCGACCCAGATGGGCTACGACTCCGACTCGCCGGCGGCCG
>JAXDKY010000238.1:0-5186 GCA_034666885.1 Chloroflexota bacterium | reverse complement strand
CATCGGCCGCGAGGGGCAGAACGCCCGGCTGGCCGCTCGACTGACGGGCTGGCGCATCGACATCCGGAGCGACGTGTCGGTCGCCGAAGCGAAGGCCGCGGCCGACAGCCCGGCGCCAGTCGCCGAGACCGTGCCGTCGTCGGGTGACGGAACCGCCGAGTCCGCCGCAGCCACCGCGCCAGCCGGCGGCGCCGAAACGGCGGCCAAGCCGAAGCGAGCCACGAAGGTGAAGGCGGCCGCGACCGAGGGAACCAGTGAGGCCCCCGCCGAGGGCACGGCGGCTGTCGCCACAAAGCCAAAGGCGGCCGCGAAGCCCGAGGCGGCCGCAAAGGCCAAGGCCGCTGTCGCCACCAAGCCCAAGGCCGCCGCGAAGCCGAAGGCCGTAACCAAGCCGAAGGCCGCCGCGACGCCCAAGATCGACGCCGACGCCGACGCCAGCGCGCCGGTCAAGGCTAAGGCCACCACGAAGAAGAAGACCGCCGAGGCCAAGGCCGAGGCTCCCGCCGCCGAGGAGGTGGCGTCGTAGCCGCGGCCGCCCGTCCGGCGGCGCGATCGGTGATCACTCCGCGCCGGACGCCGGCCCGGATGTGCGTCGCCTGTCGAACGTCGCGCCCCAAGCGCGAGCTGCAACGGATCGTGCGCACCCCGCAACGGGACGTCGTCATCGATCCGACGGGCCGGTTGGCCGGCCGCGGTGCCTATGTGTGCCTCGGCACGGACTGCCTGGCGATCGCCATCAAGAAGGGCGCCCTGGAACGGGCGCTCGAAACCCCGCTCCCCGCCGCGTTCCTCGAGGCCGCGACCGCGGGAGCCATCCCCACGAACACCACTGAAGGAGGAGCCCGTGGCCAGGAGTAGGAGCGGCACCCGCGGCCGACGCGGCCCCCGCAAGCCACCGCGTCGCGACGGCGGCGCCACGACACAAGTCCAGACCCTGGATCCGAGCGAGCGCGGCGCGATCGAGCTACCCGGCACCATCACCGTCAAGGAGCTGGCCGAGCTCCTGACGGTCAACGTCGCCGACATCATCCGCGAGCTCATCAAGAGCGGCATCTTCGCGACCATCAACCAGCTCATCGACCGCGACACCGCGTCGCTGGTCGCGTCCGAGCTGGGCTACGAGGTGGCCGAAACCGTCGCCGCCTCCACGAACGGGACGGGACCCGACGGCGAGGCCGAAGGCCCGGCGCCCGAGGCTGCCAAGGAGTCCCTGTACGAAGAGGACGCTCCCGCCGACCTGCAGCCGCGTGCCCCGATCGTGACGGTCATGGGCCACGTCGACCACGGGAAGACGAGCCTGCTCGACGCCCTCCGCTCGACCGAAGTGGCAGCCGGCGAACGCGGTGGCATCACGCAGCACATCGGTGCGAGCGAGATCGACCACGACGGCAAGCGCGTCGTCTTCCTGGACACCCCGGGCCACGAGGCGTTCACCGCCATGCGCGCCCGTGGCGCGCGCGTCACCGACATCGCGATTATCGTGGTCGCCGCGGACGACGGCGTGATGCCCCAGACCCTGGAGGCCATCGCCCACGCGAAGGCGGCCAAGGTGCCGATCATCATCGCCCTCAACAAGATCGACCGGCCGGAAGCTGACCCGGTGCGGGTGAAGACCGAGCTGACCGAGGCCGGCATCGTCATCGAGGAGTACGGCGGCGACGTGCCGCTGGTCGCGGTCTCGGCCAAGACCCGCGTGGGCCTCGACGAACTCATCGAGATGATCCTGCTCGTTGCCGACCTGCAAGAGCTCAAGGCCAACCCGAACCGCCCCGCGGTCGGCACGATCGTCGAAGCCCAGATGGACAAGAGTCGCGGCGCGATCGCGACCGCCCTCGTCCAGACCGGCACGCTTCGCGTCGGCGACATCATCGTCGTCGGCGAGACCTTCGGGCGCGTCCGCGCGCTCGAGAACGACCGGGGCAAGCGCGTCAAGGAGGCCGGCCCTTCCAGCGCGGTCGTCGTCCTGGGCCTCTCCGAGGTCCCGGAAGCCGGCGACATCCTGCGCGTGGCCGCCGATGACAAGGAAGCGCGAGCGCTGGTCGAACAGCGCAAGGCCTCGGTCGCCGCGAAGGCCGGGGAGGGGAGTGGCCGCGCCACCCTCGAGGACCTCTACCGCCAGATCCAGGCCGGCCAGGCCAAGGAGCTGCGGATCATCCTCAAGTCGGATGTCTCGGGCTCGCTCGGGGCGATCACCCACGCCCTGGAGCAACTCGACCAGGACGAGGTTCGGATCAACGTCCTCCACGAGGCCGCCGGCGACATCACCGACAACGACATCATGCTGGCAACCGCGTCGGACGCGATCATCGTCGGGTTCAACACGAGCATCACCGAGACGGCCCGCCGGGCCGCCGAGGCCGAGGGCGTCGATGTTCGCCTATACGACATCATCTACAAGCTCACCGATGACATCGAAGCGGCGCTCAAGGGCCTGCTCGAGCCCGTCGTCGTCGAGGTGGTCGAGGGTCGCGCCGAGGTCCGCCAGGTCATCCGTGTCGGCAAGAACACCCAGATCGCCGGCTCGTACGTGACCGACGGACGGATCGTTCGTGGCGGGGCGCGCGTCTATCGTGGCGGCAAGGTCATCGCGACCGACCGGATCGAGTCGCTGCGGCGCTTCCGCGACGACGTCCGCGAAGTCCTCGCCAACTACGAGTGCGGCATCGGTCTCGCCAACTTCCACGACCTGGAAGAGGGCGACATCATCGAGTGCTTCTCGTCGCAGACGGTCAGCCGCGCCGCGGCCGGCTGACACACCCGTGACCGCGCGAACCATTCGCGTCGACGAGCTTCTTCGGCAGGAGATCGGGGCCATCGTGGCTCGGGATGTGGCCGATCCTCGGGTCGGCTTCACCACGATCACCAAGGTCGAGACGACGCCGGACCTGCGCCATGCCAAGGTGTGGGTGAGCGTCATCGGGCAACCGGCCGAACGCCGCGAGACCGTCGCGGCGCTGCAACGGGCGATGCCCTTCGTGCGGCACGAGCTGGGCAAGGGGCTGCGCATCAAGCGCATCCCGGACCTGCACGTGTTCCTCGACGAGACCGCCGAGCGGGGCACGCGCGTCCTGCAGCTCCTCAACGAGCTGGGTGCCGGCGAGGCCCCTGCGGGTGACCTGCCGCTCGGCGAGACCCTCCCGACGCCGGTCGCCCGGGTCCACCACGAGGGCGACGAGCCGGAGGAGCCACCGTCTGCGGTCATCCCGCCCAAGCCGCGTAGCCGACGTCGGACCGGGCCCAGGCCGGGCTCCATCCCGGGCTCGAAGGGCGGGTCGAAGGCACGGCCCGGCCGGCGGCGATGACCATCGACCTTCAGCCCTACCTCGGTGCCGTGCCGGACACCGTGGTCGAGCGGTTGCGGGGCGCTCGACGCGTGCTCGCCGTCAGCCACGAGAACCCCGACGCCGACACGCTCGGCGCGACCCTCGGCGTCGTTCGCATCGTCGAGGCGCTGGGCGGCGTCGCCGACCCAATCTGCACCGATCCCGTTCCGCCGCTCTACGACTTCATCGCCGGCGTCGAGCGCTTTCGCACCGATCCCGATCCCGACCGCGCGTACGACCTGCTGGTGGTTTCCGATTGCGGCACCCTGGATCGCATCGGTGACGTCCGCGGCCGCCATCCAGAGCTCTTCGAGCGGCTGCCCCGCGTCGTGATCGACCATCACGCCTCGAACGACGCCACCGGAGAAGCCGACTGGATCGAGCCCACCTCCGCCGCGACCTGCGAGATGGTCGCCCTGCTCGCGCTTCGGCTGGGGCTGCCGCTCGACGCCGATGGTGGCTCCCTCGCTGCCGCCCTGATGGCGGGCATCGTGATGGACACAGCGACCTTCGCCCATCCGAATGCCACGCCCCGGACGTTGGCGGTGTCGGCCGCACTCGTCGAGGCCGGTGCGCCGCTGTCCGACATCTCGCGTCGGCTGTACCGCTCGAAGCCGGCGGCGCAGCTCCGGTTGTTCGGCCGCGTGCTCGATCGACTCGAAAGCGCCGATGGGGGTCGCGTGGTCCACTCGACGCTGCTCGACGCCGACCTGACCGAGACCGGCACGCTGCCGCCGCAATCGGAGGGCATCATCGACCTGCTCGCGCAGGCGGACGAGGCGGAGGTCGCGATCCTGTTCAAGGAGGCCGGCCCGGCCACGCGAATCAGCGTCCGGACGAAGCCCGGCGGCGTCGACGCGACCGTGCTCACGGGCGCATTCGGAGGCGGCGGCCACGCCCGCGCGGCCGGGGCGACGGTCGCCCTCCCCGTGGTCCAGGCACGACCGGCGGTGCTCGCCGAGGCGGCTCGACTCGCCGCCGCCGTCGCGCGCTGACCGTGGCGCACCAGTCCCTGGGGCCGGGTCTCGACGGCATCCTCATCATCGACAAGCCGATCGGCCCGACCTCCCACGACGTCGTCGGGCTCGTGCGCCGGCTTGCCGCGACCAAGCGTGTCGGGCACGGCGGAACGCTCGATCCCTTCGCATCGGGCGTGTTGCCGCTGTTCCTGGGTCGCGGGACGCGGGTCGTCGAGTTCCACATGGGCGATCGCAAGCGGTATCGGGCCACGGTCTGCTTCGGGGCTTCGTCGACCACGGACGACCTCGAGGGCGAGCTGACTCCGTCGTCGGGTGCGCCGCCGTCGCGGGCGGACGTCGAAGGGGCACTCCCCGGGCTGACCGGCCCGATCTCGCAGCGGCCGCCGGCGTACTCCGCGATCAAGGTCGGTGGCCGGCGCGCCTACGCGATGGCCCGGGCCGGCGAGACCGTCACGCTCGCCGAGCGGCAGGTCACGATCCACACGCTCGAGCTCCTATCCTGGGACGACAGCGACCCGCAGCGGCCGATCGCGGTGCTCGATGTCGCCTGCTCCGCCGGAACGTACATCCGTGCGCTGGCTCGCGACCTCGGGGAGCGATTGGGCAGCGGGGCATACCTCGGAGCGCTGCGCCGGACCGAGGCAGGACCGTTTCCCGAAGCTGACGCGCTCCCACTCGACACGGTGCGTGCCGCGGCGGCGGAGGACCCGGCCGCGGTCGCCCGCCTCCTCCTGCCGATCGACATGGGACTCGAGCGGTTCCCGGACATCGCGCTCTCCACGGAGGAGATCGACGCGGTGGCCCGCGGCCAGTTCATCCGGCCCGCGGCCGGCTTCGAGCCCGGCGCGGAGCGCTATCGATTGCGCGCTCCGGACGGCGCACT
>JAXDKY010000237.1:0-4517 GCA_034666885.1 Chloroflexota bacterium | reverse complement strand
AGGTCCAGCAGGACGTCGGCGTCGCCATTCGCGCCCGCGTCGGCGGCGTCGCCCAGGTCGGCGGCGTCGGCGGACAGAGGGTCCGCGCCGTCCTCCGGATCGAGCTCCCGGAGGACTACCGGCGTCGGCACGACGGCCGTTGCCGCAGCGCCCGTCCCTCCCCCGCCGATCGCCGCGGCCTGGGCCGGTGCGACCTGGATCCACCGTCTCAGCGAGACGCCCGGCACCCCGGTTAGCGCCTCGATGCAGCGAGCCTGCCACTCGACGATGGGGACGTCCGTGGCCACCGCGACGCGCAGGCCGGACCGGGTTGCCCCGCTCAACGGATCGACTCGATCCGCGACCCGAGGAATCCCAGCACCCGGTCCACGTCGCGCTCGGACAGGGTCGGGTCGGTCGGCAGGTTGACGATCTCCGAGCAGACCGACTCGGCGATCGGCGCCATCCCCGTGCGGTAGCCCCACCGTTCGAGTCCCTTGGTGATCGGGTACAGCGGCGAAACGAACCAGTCCCCCAGGTCGATACCCGCTCGCTCAGCGGCCGCGACGAAGGCGCGCCGTTCCTTGACCCGCAGGGGATAGCGAAGGAACGAGTGCATCGACCCGGCCGGCTCCGAGGCGCTGGTCCGATCATGACCGACGAGGAAGGCCGAATACCGCCCGGCGGTCGCCCGCCGCACGCCGACGTCGTGGGCGAGACGCCCCATCCGTTCAGCTCCGATCTCGGCCTGCCAGGGCGACAATCGGGCGAAGAAGCCATCGGGCATGTCGATCCCGCTGAGCTCATCGCGATCGGACGAGCCCGGCACGACACCGATCCGGCTCATGGTCCGGTAGGCGGCCCGGCCCGCTCGAAAGAGGCCGCCTCGGCCGGCGTGCTCGGACGCGAACACGAGCGTCCGAAGCAAGGCGACGCGAGCCGAGGTCAGCTCCGCAGCCCCTTCCTCGAGCCGCCGGAGCAGCGCAGCGGTCGCCGGATCACGCGCGATGGCGAACCCGCCAAGGCCGGTCGACACCGGCTTGCTCCATTGGGTCGAGAAGAACGACAGCTCGGCCGCGAAGCCATTCGGCCGACCGCGGTACCGCCCGCCGAGCCCGTGCGTGCAGTCGTCGATGACCTTGAGGCCATGCGGACCGGCGACCGCCTGGAGGGCCTCGATATCGGCGGACAGGCCGAACGTGTTCTGCGCGAGGATGACCCGCGTCCGCGGCGTGATCGCCGCATTGGCGGCCGCGGGATCGATCGTGTACGTGCGGGGGTCGATGTCCACGTAGACCGGGCGCGCCCCGGCGTAGAGGATGGCGTTCGGGACCGCGACGCAGGTGAAGGCCGGCACGATGACCTCGTCGCCCGGGCGGAGGTCGAGCGCGCGGAGCATGGCGAACAGTGCCACCCGGCCCTTCGCGAACAACGTCACGCGGTCCGGCGACACGCCGATCACCTTCGAGATCCGTGTCCGGTACGCGTCCCGCGCGTCGGGGCTCGGGCTTCGGCCGTCGGCGTTCACGAGCCGGCCGGCTGCAACACGGCGAGGTAGCGCTGGGCCAGGGCGCGATAGCTGTGCTCACGCTCGACCCAGGCGCGACCGTTCGCACCGAGCTGCGCTCGTTCCGCGGGTGCCATCGCCCGCAGGGTGCGGATCGCGTCGGCCAGCGCGGCCGGATCGTCGGGCGGCACGGTCAGCCCGGCACGCGCGTCATGCACGACGTCGTTGGCGGCCTCGGCGGCCAGGATGACCGGTCGACCCGCGGCCAGGTAGTCGTACACCTTGTTCGGGGCGATCCCGAACCGGTACAACGGGCTGCGGTGATACCCGACGTAGCACGCGTCGAACGCGCGCAGCGTCACCGGGACGTCCGTCTTGGCCACGGGCCCGGTGAATACGACCTTCTGGAGGCCCGCGGCCAACGCACGGATGCGGTCCGCATCGGGACCGTGCCCGACGATCACGAACCGGACGTCTTCATCGTCGAGGAGGCGCGCGGCGCCGATCAATGCCTCGAGGGCGTTCGCCATGCCCAGCGTGCCGACGAACCCGATCGTGAAGGAGCTGCCGGCGACGGCCGCAGCGATCGAGTCGGGCAGGCCCGTCGTCGGCTCGGCCAGGGCGTCGTCGCCGATGCCGTTGGGGATCACCCGCAGCTTCGACGGCGCCATGCCGTGCGCCTCGAGGTGCGGACCGGCCGCCGGCAGGACGGACACGACCGCGTCCGCCGCCCGGTAGGCCCGCTCCTCGAACCAGCGCATGAGGGCCACGAGGGGATGGCGCGCCGACAACCCGCCGAGTTCCTGGAGCGTGAGTGGCCACAGGTCGCGCACCTCGAAGACCAGTCGCGAATCCCAGCGCCGGGCCCAGCGCTGCGCGGGCACGATCGGGAACAGGGACGGCGAGGACACGACGATCGCATCGGGGACGGGCAGCCGGCCGACCGGCAGCCGGAAGAGCCGGGCCGCGAAGGCCAGCATGTTGACGACCCGCCCGAAGCTCATCGCCCGGCGGTAGGTGGGGACCTTCACCCAACAATAGGTGAGCCCTCCGACGTCCTCGAGCGTGTAGGTCCCGCTGGTCGACGGCTGTCGGGTGAACAGGTGGGAATACGACCCCGAGATCACCACGACGGTGAGACCAAGGCGAACGAGCTCGCGTCCCAGCTCGTAGTGCCGGTATTCCATCCCGTGAGCCGGCGAGCCCGCGTACTGGTTCACGATCCACACCACGCGCGGGGGTCTTGTCTTGTCCGCGTCGGCGGCGGCGTTCATGGTGAGGCGGTCTCCCTCCAGGCCGCCGACCGCCCGAGCTGCATGATCGAACGCCGGTCAGGACAGCGCGACTATATCCTTGGCCACCGATCCCGACAGCGGAGACCCAACCCAGCGATGACGTCCATCGATCCCGGACCGGACCGACGGTCGTCGGTGCCACTTGGAAGATAGCCCGCGGGCGACGGCCGTCGGCCAGCCCTTCTCCGATCGAGTCGTGGTCCTCTTCGTCACGCAGGTGGTCACCGCCGGCGTGGGGATCTTCAACGGGTTCGTCCTGGCCCACCTGCTGGGCCCGAGCGCCAAGGGCGACTACTACCTGCTGACGTTGCTGCCGTCGACCATCATGGTGCTCATCCAACTGGGCCTCCCGCAGGCCTTCGGCTACTTCGCCGCCCGCGGAGCGACACGGGGGTTGACCGCCCGCACCCTGGTCCTCACGGCGGCCATCGCCCTGCCCGCCTTCGCCGCGGCCGTCGCGCTCCTGCCCGTCCTGCAGTCGACCTTCATGGCGCATGAGCCCTCGGCGCAGATCGTGTTCGCGCTACTCGCCCTGCCGCTTGCCCTGAACGCGACCTTCACGACGGGGATCGTCCTTGGCCGCCAGGCGGTGCGCTGGTATTCCGCCGTCAGCGTGACGCACGCCGTTGCCTACAGCGCGCTCCTCCTCGTGATCGTCGCGGGGCTCGGGCTCGGGCTTGCCGGAGCGCTCGTCGTCTTCGTCGCCGTCGCCGGGATCCAGGCCGCGGGCTCGCTCCTCGGCGCGACGCGCGCGACCGCCAACCGTGAAGGGGCCACGACGGTTGGGGTACGCGAACTCTTCCGCTACGGGTTGCCGCTCTATCCCTCGATCATCACGCAGTTCTTCAGCTATCGGGCGGACGTCTTCATGCTCGCGTTCCTGCTGCCCGACGCCTCGGCGCCGCTCGGTTACTACAGCATGGGCGTGTCGATGGCCGAGATGGTCTTCTTCTTTCCCAACGCGGTGTCGATCCTGCTCTTTCCGCATGTCGCCGGCTCCGCGAGGGAGGATTCCGATCGGCAGATCCCGATGGTGGCGCGGGTGACGCTGCTGACCACGGCATTCTTCGGGCTGGCGCTCGTTCCGGTGGCCTACCTCCTCATCACCGTGCTGCTGCCGGCCTTCACCCCGGCCCTACCCGCGCTGTACATCCTCCTACCCGGCGTGGTCGCCCTCAGCATCTCCAAGGTCCTGAGTGGGTATCTCGCCGGCCTTGGTCGGACGGGCCTGACATCGACGCTGAGCATCGGCGCCTTCGTGCTCAACATCGCCGTGAACCTGGTCCTGATCCCCAGGTTCGGGATCCTCGGCGCGGCGACTGCCTCCCTGATCTCGTACACGGCGTCATCCCTGGCGTACACGGTCATCGCCTCCCGGCTGGCCGGCGCGAGGTGGGTCGACTTCTGGATCCCGAGGCCGAGCGATATCCGGTTTGCGGTGGGGACGATCGTGACGCTGCTCTCCCGACTCCTGCGCAGGTAGGCGAGCGTCGTCCGGCGCGAGCTGGGACCGCCCGGCTCCCCGCGACCGCACGCATCCGGTCACGGAGCGTCGGCGTCCCCCCGGAGCGGGATCCGTTCCGCCCAGAGCCGATCGAGCAGGAGCACAGTGCTCCAGTTCTGCAATCCGCGGCGAGTCGCCGTAGAAGCCAGCTTCGCCGCCATCGTCGGGTCCATCGTCTGCACCAGTCTCGAACCGCCGAGGTCGGCGTCCCGCAGCCTGGACATGACGTCGG
>JAXDKY010000236.1:0-6538 GCA_034666885.1 Chloroflexota bacterium | reverse complement strand
ACACCTCGTGCAGGACGAGATCGCCCGAGGCCGACCGATAGCGCTGGTCGCCCCGCAGCCCGCGGACGTCCACGTCCGTGCTGGCGCCCTCGACCACGACGGTCGCGCCGGACGGGATATCGAGCTGGACGTCGCGCGTCCGTCCTCGGCCGCGCGGTCGGTCGGTCCAGCCGAGGCCGCGAGGCTGGCTGCCCCGGCCGGTCCGGACCGTGAGGCTGCGCTCGCCGGGCTCGATGTCCAGGCCGTCCAGGGGTTTGCCATCGATCGCTCGGACGGTCACGGCGTCACCGGTCACGCCGCGCAGCCGGACCTGCCCGTCAACGACGCGGACGACGACCATGCCGTCCGCACCGATGGTATGGGTGACGACCGCGTCGTTCGTCTGGGTGGTCATCGTCGGTCCTTTCCAAGGTCGCGGATCGCGACCGCGGCGTCCTCTGCGGTCATGTCGCCGCGAGCCAGGCGTTCGAGGATCGAGTCCCTGGTCTGGGGCACCGCCGATACGGCGGTGTCGTCATCGGGCCCGCCCTCGCCGGGGCCGGCGTCGGCGCGCGCTCCGAAACCGAGGGCGCGGACGAGGGCTTCGACGCGGGCTCGAACGGTCGGATAGCTGATTCCCAGCTCGCGTTCCATCTCGCGGAGGTTGCCACGGGACCGAAGGAAACTCTCCAGGAGGGCGAGCTGGTCGCGGTTCAGCCGGCCGAAGCGCCCGACGCTGAACTCGCCTTCGAGCGTGGTCCCGCAGCTCCCGCAATGGAGCCGGGTGATGGCCAGCTCGCTGGAGCAGACCGGACAGGTGGATATCACATCGTGTGCCATGGCGCGAGTTATAGCAAAGGATGTTTCACTTTGTCAAGGCTGTGAGTAATAAAGTGATGCGTGCCGACGCCAACGGCCGACCGGCGTCCTCCAGACGTGCCGAGGCCCGGCTTGACGCCGGGCCTCGAAAACTTCGCCGGAGCTTCGGGGATCAGCCCCCGGCGCGCCACTGTGCTGCCGTCAACGCGAGGTTGCCGATGACCGATCGCCAGTACTTGCCGGCCCTGGGCGGATCCATGTGCGCCCGCGCCCAGCTCGTGCGAGCAGAAACGAACGTGAAGTCACGGGTGCCGTCCGAGCTGGGTCCGGCCATGAAGATGGAGTTCATCGTCGCGGACGTCTTGAACAACGCGCGGATCGTGTACGACACGCTCGAGATGGCCTCGGCGAACACGGCCTTCGCGCCCGCGCGCAGGAACCCCGCCCCGTAGTTGTCGACCCGCTTGATCGCCGTCGACTTGGTCGGGTTCGCGGAACCCCACTCCGAATTGCCCGACGCGTAGCACAGGCGGTTGAGGATCACCACTGCGTTGGGCGCCATCTGGATGTCGCGGTCGATGTAGTACTCGCCCCAGTATTTGACGTTGTAGTTGCCGTTGCCCGAGGTGGCGTTCAGGCCCATGCCGTCCTTGGTGAGCCGCTGGAACGCGCCGTACGGGCTGGGGTAGCCGTTCCCGTGGCCGAGGTAGATCAACAGGTTGGCGCCCTGGGCAGCTGCCTTGACCTTCGACCACGTGGCATAGGGGCTGTAGAGCTCGGTGACCGCCGCGCCGTACGACCGGGCGATCGATGCGTAGGTCTTGGCGCTGCTCCGGTAGTCGGAGGTGGCCGACCCGGCCGGGCCAACGACCACGACGACCTTGATGCTCGCTGCGTTGGCGTGCTGAGGGTTCGCTATCGCACCAAGGCTTACGACCAGCGTGGCCATGAGGGCGAGCACGGTCAGGCGACGTGACCGATGTGTGGACGCCCGCTGGGCGCCGTTCGCGGGTACCGGCAAGAGCCTTGCCTCCTTCTTCCGGAACACCGCGCACACAAGCGCGATGACGGTGGGTGGTGCCGCCACGGACAGAAGGGGTGCGCGGGCGCAAGGACGGACGACCATCGATCGCGGTGAGCGCGAGAGATGGGTGACGCGGTCCGGGTGAGCCGGACCGCTGCCGCCGAGTGCGAACACCCGACGAGAGCGACAGGAGGTCTGCCGTGGGGGGCGGCGTTCTTTTATTAAGCCTGTCTGTCGGGTATCTGCAAGCCTGGGGGCCTCGACGAAGTATGCCAGTGACAGCACCCCGCCGTCTGTGCACCATGAGTACCGAGGCGCACCGGTCCTTCTGACGAGCCGAGTTCGGCTCCGATCCGATCGATTTCGGCTATGCTCGCAGCGGCCCACGTGCGGCCGCGCTTGTGCGCGCCGACCGACGCCACCGTCGCGCTCCCGCGGTACCCCGCCCGCGACGGCCAGGGTCCCTGCAGGAGCCACGCTTGACCTTCGATACGCTCGGCCTGTCGGCCGATCTCCTCACGACCGTCGCCGAGGAGGGCTACACGGCCCCCACGCCGGTCCAGGAAGCCGCGATCCCGCTCGTCCTCGCCGGCCGCGACGTCCTCGCCGCCGCTCAGACGGGCACCGGCAAGACCGCGGCCTTCACGCTGCCGATCCTCGATCGGCTCCGACAACACGCAAACACGTCGTTCTCACCCGCCCGCCATCCGATCCGCGCGCTGATCCTCGTCCCGACGCGGGAACTGGCGATGCAGGTCGATGAGAGCGTGCGGACCTACGGCCGCACGGTGCCGTTGCGATCGACCGTCGTGTACGGCGGCATCCCGATGGACCCCCAGATCAAGGCGCTGCGCGCCGGCGTCGAGATCCTCGTCGCGACGCCCGGCCGGCTGCTCGACCTCGTCGGCCAGAAGGTGGCCAACCTCGGCCAGGTCGAGATCCTCGTGCTCGACGAGGCGGACCGCATGCTCGACATGGGCTTCCTGCCGGACATCCAGCGGATCATCGACCTGCTCCCCAAGCGTCGCCAGAACCTGATGTTCTCGGCCACATTCTCCGACGACATCCGGCGGCTGTCCGGGACGATCCTGCGGGATCCGGAGACGGTCGAGGTCGCGCCGCGCAACACGACGGTCGAGGGCATCCGCCAGCTCGTCTATCCGGTCGACCGCGACCGCAAGGAAGCGCTCCTGGCCCACCTCATCCGGGCCGGCGACCTGCACCAGGTGCTGGTCTTCACGCGCACGAAGCTGGCCGCCTCGCGCCTGGCGAGCCGCCTGGATCGCGAGGGCATCGACGCGGTCGCCATCCACAGCGACCGCTCGCAGCCGGAACGGACGCGCGCGCTCGAAGGCTTCAAGACGGGCGACATCCGGGTGCTCGTCGCGACCGACGTGGCCGCGCGCGGCCTCGACATCGAAGACCTGCCGGTCGTCGTCAACTTCGAGCTGCCGTGGAACCCGCAGGACTACATCCACCGCATCGGCCGGACCGGTCGAGCGGGGGCCTCGGGCGAGGCGATCAGCCTGGTCTGCATCGACGAGGTGGACCTGCTGCGCGGCGTCCAGCGGATGCTCAAGCACGCGATCCCGTGGACGGTGGCGGAGGGCTTCGTTCCCGATCGCGAGGTCGAGCCGCGGCCACTCGGGATGCGCACTGGCCATGCCCGCGTGAGCCCTGATCACCATGCCCATCGCAAGCCGGTCCGGCGCCGGACGGGCGCCGGCAGCAGCGGTGGGCGCGGAGGCAGCCGCTAGGACTCGGTCGTCGCGGGCTCGACCGGGGCAGGGTCGGCCCGGGCGGGCTCCGGCGCGGCCGGCGGGCGCGCCCCGTGCTCGACCATGTCGGGCAGGATGGCGCCGGGGAAGAAGAAGCCCAGCATGATGTCGGCCTCGACGCGCTCGACGCCGTAGCGATTCACGAGGGCCTCCCCGCCGATCGGCACGAGCGTGTGGCTCCCAAGCGGCCCGAGGCGCGGATCCCGGAGCAGCACGAATTCGCCGTTCGGTCGCGCGAGCGCCCGGTCGGGGTCGTAGCCGGGGAGGGTCGGCAGCTCGCCCTCGACCACGTACGGCCCGACCTCGATTCGGAGCGCGTGCCAACTGGCGTGGACGGGGATCGAGGACTCACCGTCGGTGACTGCGATCAGGACATCGTCGATGGCGATCGTGAGGTCGCCGGCGGCCTGCGACTGGGTCGCCCCGAGCGGCAGCCAGCGGACACCTTGCAATGCGAGCTCGCCGGACTGCTCGAGGATCTCGCGCAGATGCCCGGGACGTGCCGGCGTCCCGCTGGCCTTGCCTGTGACGGTATAGGCGTCGACCTTGATGGGCATGCTGCCCCCGCAAGCGTTCGGTCAGGCTGCGCTTCCTGGCGACGAAGGTCAACAGGCGTGGGTACCGGGGCCTACGTGGCGATGGTCCGGTGCCGGGGGCCGTCGGTCAGCGCTGGCTCTCGCAGTTCACGCAGGCGGCGCCTTCGCGGGCGATCTTGAGCAGCGCCGTCACGAACACGCCGGGATCGGTCCGACTCTGGTTCGTCAGCACCGCGATCGCGATGTCGTCGTCGGGCAGCCAGCGGACCGCCGAGCGGAAGCCGAGCAGGCGGCCCGAATGGCCGAGCGACGGCGCCCCGTCGATGACGAGGCGCTGCACCCCGAGCCCGTACGGGACCCGCGGCTTGTACGGTGCCGTCCGGCTGATGTCGCCGACCACGGCGTCGACGGACGCGGACGACAGCACGCGGCCTGCGTACAGGGCGCGCGCCCAACGGGCGAGGTCGCTCGAGCTCGAGGCGATGCCGCCGGCGCCGCCGGCGGCCGTGACGACCGACGTGAACGGTACGACCTTGGTGCCGTCGGACAGGTCGATGGGCGTCGCATCCTTCGCGGCCGATGCGAATCGGTAGCCATGGGCGACATCCGAGGTCGGGCCCTCGGATGGCTGATACCAGGTGTGCCGGAGGCCGAGCGGGTCAAGGAACCGCGCGCGGATCTGCTCGCCGAGCGGCGCACCGCCGACATCCTCCGCCAGCAGCCCGAGGATGAGGTAGTTCGTGTTCGAGTAGTGCCAGCCGGCCCCGGGCTTGAAGTACGCCTTCCCGACGTACTTCAGCGCGTCGGCCGCCACCCAGCGCCGGCTCGGAGCGCTCAGCAGGGCGTGGTCGATGTCGGGATGGAAGAAGTAGTCGCGCAGGCCGCTCGTGTGGTCGAGCAGCTGGCGCACCGTCGTCCGGATGTTGACCTTCAGGTCCGGCAGGTATCGGCGAACCGGCGCGTCGAGGTCGATCTGGCCCTCCTCGGCCAGCGCCACCACGAGTGCCCCCGTGAACGTCTTGCTGACGCTCGCGATCGCGAACGAGGTCGACGGCGTGACGGGTCGCTTGGCGGACACGTCGGCCATGCCGCTCGCCCCGAGCCAGGAACTGCCGTCGGGAAACAGGATCGTCACCGAGATGCCGGGCACGCCGTAGCGCTCCCGGAGCTGGTCGAGTCGGACCTGCAGGGCGTGCCGCATCGCGGCAGTCGCGCTCGGGCCGCTCGGCTCGGGCGGGCGGATGGCGATGGTCGACACCGGCAGTCGCGCGGGCGGCGTGCTCGTCGGCCCGAGACCTGCATCGGCCTCGGGGCGGGCGCGGGGCGACGGCGTCGGCGTCGCAGGGGCGGCGGCGATCGGATCGGTGATTCGCGGGGCCGTGAGGACGGGTCCCAGCGCCATCGACCCGAGGATGGCCGCAACCGCGGAGGCAAGGACCAGGAGCGCGCGCCGGACCCCCGTCCGGCGCGGCCGAACAGCAGCCATGCGCTGTGCACGGTACCCCGAGTCCGTCACAGGTACCATCCCCCGGATGCGTGACGACGGTGTGCCCCTCTCCGCCCCGGCCCTCCTGCGCGAGGTCGGCCTGCTCGCTGACGGGCCGCTCCCATGGGGACGCCCGGTCCCGGTCCGTTCGCCGGGCGTGTTCCTGATCGAGCTTGCGGCACCGCTCCCGGCCGCCCCGATCGAGCTGACCCGCGTGGGCAAATGGCTGGAACACGTCCCGAGCCTGCTCCTCGACGGCACGCATCCGACCTCGCGAGCCCTGGCCGCGCGGGTCGGGTCGTTCTGGCTGCCATCGCAGTCCGTGCTCTACATCGGCGCGACCGAGGCGTCGATCAGCGCACGGCTGGTCGCCATGGAACGGACCGTTCTCGGGGACCGCCGGCCCTATTCCGGGGGCCACTGGCTCATGACCCTCAAGAACCTCGCCTCGAGCCGCGTGTGGTGGGCGGCGACCCAGGCCGTGGAGGAGTACGAGGATGCGCTGCTCACCGCCTTCGCGGCCTCGGTCCCGGCGGCGGAGCGTGCGGCTCTGCCCGATCCGGGCATCGTCCTTCCGTTCGCCAACCTGCGCCGACCGACCGGTGAGCGCAAGCCGACCGGCCTGACCGGCTCGTTGCTGGCGGAGCCGGTGGTGGCGCCGCCGCCCCCGAAGCGCTTGGTGGTCATGCCGGACGGCGACGCCGAGGGCGCCCGGGGCGAGCCGCCTGAGCCGCGTCGCCGCGCACCTCGGGCCACGTCGTCTCCCTCGCCCACCTCGTCACGGGCCGGCGGTGGTGGCGGCGCCGCACCGGGGACCACTCGACCGCCGGTCGTGCCCCCGACCGCGACGCCCGGCGGGCCTGCCGCGACGCTCACCGCCGAGGGCGCCGAGCGGTTGCGAGCGGAGCTCGCCGAG
>JAXDKY010000235.1:0-3791 GCA_034666885.1 Chloroflexota bacterium | reverse complement strand
GCATCGAGGACCTCATGTGGCCGACGCTGTTCATCATCGGTGGGGGCGTCAGCAAGAACGCCGACAAGTACGTCCCCAGGCTGACCACCCGGACGCCGGTCGTCCCGGCATCGCTGCGCAACGACGCCGGCATCGTCGGGGCAGCCATCGTGGCCGCCGAAGGCCTCACGGATGCCCGCGCGACATGGGACGACCTGCCGGCGGCGGCCCGCCCGAGGACCAAGGCCGAGGCCTGAACCGGGCGTATCATCGGGGTCCTTTTCGACGGCTTCCGTCCCAACCAGAGGTCCCTGCCATGACCACCGAATCGACGCCCACTACCGAATCTGCGGCCGCCCCGACGGTCGCCCGGATGCTCATCGGCGGCGAATCCGTCGACGCGGCGGACGGCCAGACCTTCGACGTCGTCAACCCGGCGACCGGTCGGGTCATGGCGACGGCCCCGCTCGGCGGACGGTCGGACGTCGATCGCGCCGTCGATGCCGCGCGCAAGGCCTTCGACGACCGCAAGGGCTGGGCGAACTGGGCGGCCGGCAAGCGCGGTCGAAGCCTGTCCAAGCTCGCCGACCTGATCAAGAAGAACAGCGAGGAGCTCGCGTCGCTCGAGAGCCAGAACGTCGGCAAGCCGATCACCGGCGCACGCGGCGAAGTGATCGGCGCGAGCCTCGTCTTCGATTACTACGCGGGAGCGGCGAACAAGCTGTATGGCCAGACCATCCCGGTCAGCAAGCCCGGCATCGACCTCACGCTGCGCGAACCGATCGGGGTCGTGGGTCTGATCGTGCCGTGGAACTTCCCGATCCTGATGGCCTCCTGGAAGGTGGCGCCGGCGCTGGCCGCCGGGAACACCGCGATCCTCAAGCCCGCGTCGTACACGCCGCTGACGGCGATCCGGCTCGGCGAACTGGCGCTCGAAGCCGGCATCCCGGCCGGCGTCCTCAACATCGTAACGGGGCCCGGGGGCACGGCCGGCGCCTCGATCGCGGCGCACGAGGGCATCGGCAAGGTCGCGTTCACGGGCGAGACGACGACTGGTCAGGAGATCATGCGGCTGGCGTCGAACAACGTGAAAAAGATCTCGCTCGAGCTCGGTGGCAAGAGCCCGAACATCGTGTTCGCCGACGCCGACCTCGAGAAGTTCGCTCGCGAATCTCCGTACAGCGTCTTCGACAACGCCGGTCAGGACTGCTGCGCCCGGAGCCGCATCCTCGTCGAGCGCTCGGCCCATGAGCGCGTAGTCGAGCTGTTCGCCGAGGCGACCCGCAAGGTCAAGGTCGGCGACCCGTCCGACGACGCGACGGAAGTCGGCACGCTCGTGAGCGCGAAGCAGCGCGACCGGGTCAAGGACTACATCGAGATCGGTCTCGGCGAGGGCGCCACCATCGTGGTCGGCGGCACAGCCCCGGAAGATCCGGCCCTGGCCGATGGCGCGTATCTCTTGCCGACCGTCTTCGACGGCGTCGACAACGACATGCGCATCGCTCGCGAGGAGATCTTCGGCCCGGTGGTCTCGATCATCCCGTTCGATACCGAGGAGGAGGCCCTCCGGCTGGCGAACGCCACGCCGTACGGCTTGAGTGGATCCATCTGGAGCCGAGACATCGGCAAGGCGCTGCGGGCCGCCAAGGCGCTCCAGGCCGGCGTCATCAGCGTGAACTCGAACAGCTCCGTCCACACCGAGGCGCCGTTCGGCGGCTACAAGATGTCGGGCATCGGTCGCGAGCTCGGGATGAGCGCGCTGGACCTGTACACGGAGACCAAGAACGTCTTCATCGACATCAGCTGAGACGCAGTTCAGCGGCGCCGTCGGAGGGCCGGGCGGCGCCGGCAGGCGCCGGCGCGGTCGTTTGGCGGTCGCGACCTGGGGGGTCGGGCTGCTGGCGGTCATCGGTGGCGCCATCGCCGGCGGACATTCCGCGGGCGAGGCCGCGCCGTCTGGGGTCCGCGCCGGGCCCTCGGCGGTGGGGGCCACGGCGGCGGAGATGAGGTCGCCGGACACCGCTGAAGCGACCGATACGGGTCGGTTCGGCGACGACGTCTCGACTCCGGTCGTCGTCCTGGAAACGCCGAGCGAGGCGAATGCCGTCATCACGACCCTGGGCATCGAGGTCCGTGGCCGCGTGCGCGAGGGCGGCGGTCCGGTCGTGGTCATGCTGGAATCGAGCACGGCGGAGCGCTTGATCGTGGTCACCGTCTACCCGGTGCGCGTCCCCGATTCCGGCGGCGCTCCCACGTCGGCCTTCATCGGCACCCTGCCGATCCCGGATCCCCGCCCGATCGGGCCGGCGTTCGTGCGCATCCTTGGCTTCGACGCCAGCGGCACGGCGGCGCACGTCGTGGTACGCCCGATCCGGATCGGCGCTCTGCTCGACCCGACGTACGGCGACGGGTCGGAGCGGCCGCCGACCGGCGAGGACGGGCTGATGGGCGGGATCACGTCCGGGACGAACTTCGCGTGGCGGGCCGACGGCGGCTCCCCCGCGGCGAACGATCCGTAGGCGCCGGACGGTCGCTGGCTAGCGGCCCACCACGTCCGTTGGCCACGCGACGTCCGGACGGTGGCGGTCCAACCAATCGCGCAGCGCCCACATCGTCGTCCGGAACGCGAGACCCGACCAGGGGATCTCCTCTGGCGCGAAGGTCTGGATCTCGAGCGCCTCGGGCGTGGGCGCGGCCGTACCGCCCACGATGCGCGCCTCGAACGCGAGCGTGACGACGGCGGCCTCCAGCCGCGTGTACAGCCCGATGATCTCGCCCGGCTCGATGAGCAGGCCGGTCTCTTCCCGTGTCTCCCGGATGGCCGCCTGGTTGACGGTCTCATCGACCTCGAGGAACCCGCCGGGCTGCGCCCACAGGCCGCGGCCGGGCTCGATCCCGCGGCGGAGCAGCACGATCCGGCCGTCGTCGGTGATCGGGAAGACGGTCACGACGAGACGCGGGTTGACGTAGGCGATGTGGCCGCAGTCCGGACACGACAGCCGATGGCGATCCTCGCCCTCGATCTCGCCGAAATGCAGCGCCGACCCGCAGTTCGAACAGAAGTTGAGGGTCTGCGCCATCCACGACGGGACGCCGCCGCCCGATGGGAGATCGGTCGAGCGACCGTCCCGGCCGCGATCGAAGTCGTCCATGCCGACGGGCGGCCTAGGCGAGCAGCACGGCCAACGCCGCGACCACCAGGGCGCCCAGGCCGATCAGGCTGACCACCACCCACGCGAGCCGGAACAACCCCTTGCCGCGATCAACGCCCATCCAGGCCCAGGCCGAGCGCCAGATGCGCACGATCGCGTCGGCGGTGGTCACGACGAGGAGCGGCGCCGCCACGAGGACGCACAGCTTGATCAACGGGTCGCCGAGCCGCGCTCCGAGGTTGAGGGCGGTGATCGCGATGGCGCCGCAGATGAGCACGACGACCGATAGGTTGATGTAGTGCTTCTGGAGCGGCGTCGGGGCCACCTCGGGGACCGAGCGGGGCGGCAGGCCCTGCAGGCTCGGGGGCAGCTGGGTCGGCTGGCGGACGGCCTGCCGATCGAGCGCCGGCATGCCTGGCTCCCAGCGTTCGTCATCCATGGTCACCAGCCGAGTGTAGCCACGCGGCGCGCGAGGGGCCGCGACGCGAGCTTGGCCGCCGGTCTGTCGTGGCCGCCCGTCAGCCCTGGCTGTCGGTCATCCCCGCCGGCGAAGGAAGCTCGGCACCTCGAGGTCGTCCTCGGCCGCGCGCTTCGATCGTCGCGGCGCCGGGTCGGAGACGTCGGCGCCGGCGGCGGACCGGGGCCGGATGTGCTGGGCGG
>JAXDKY010000234.1:0-2834 GCA_034666885.1 Chloroflexota bacterium | reverse complement strand
GCCGCGATGGCATCGACGTAGATGGCGGTCTTGCCACCGCCGGTCACGCCATCGAGGAGCAGCGGTCGTGGATCGCGCTCCGCGATCGCGTGGACGATGTGATCGACCGCGGCCGACTGCGCCCCCGACAGCTCCGCCGATCGCGGTCGCCCGCCGCGGCTGCCCGGCGGGCGCGCCGCCAACGGCCGCCGGGGTCGCTCGCGGACGCCGGTCTCGGCCATGCCGCGACGAACCAGCGAGGCCAGCGTCGCGGCGCCGTGCCGGCCCGCCACCTCGGCGGCAGACACGCCCTCTGGCGGAAGGTCGGTCCCCGCCAGCTCCTGAAGCGCCTCGACCTGGCGGGGACCGAGCGCGCGGCCGGGCAATCGATCACCGGCGGCAAGGATGGCCGCCGCGTCCCGGCCGGCCGGCAGGATCCGGATCCAGCGTTCGTATCTGGGGCCGGCGCCCGCACCGAGCAGCGTCCAGTCGAGCGTGATCAGGTCACGCGCCGCCAGGTCGCGTAGTCGTCGGAGCAGCCCGGCTCGGCCATCCGGAGCGGCCAGGTCCCTCGCCGACTTCGCCGCGACACCCAGCTGATCGAGCAGGTCGGCATCGGCCGGGTCGAGCTGGCCCGTGGGTGGCGCGGCTGTGGGCGTCCGCTCCGCGACGAGCTCCAGGCGCTCGAGGAGACCCGGTGGCAGCATCGCCCGGATCACCAGGGCCGGCGGCGCCAGGTAATGCTCGGCGATCCAGCGCGCCAGTCCGAGACTGAGCGGCGGCAGGAGCGGCCCATCGGCGCGGACTCGGTCGAGCACGGGCTTGGTGGCACCCGGCGCGGCCGCGGCCGGCCCGAGCACGACACCGAGCGCCTGTCGCCGTCCGAATTCGACCAGCACGGCCTCACCGTCCTGGAGGTCCGCCAGCGTCTCCGGCACCGAATAGGTGAACGGCCGCGAGCCGCCGGCGCCGGCCGCATCCACGGCGACCTGCACCAGCCGTTCCCCTGCCCCGCCTTCACCGGGACCACCGGCCGCGCCAGCAGCGCCGCCCGCGCCGCCCTCGAGCCCGTCCCGCCCGGGCTCGAGCCCGAGAGTCATCCGTCCGACCTAGACCCGAACCCGTCGGTCCGCATGCAGCCGGCGTTCCTCGGCGATGATCGCGTTGATGCGCTCGGCCGTGGTCTCAGCCTGGCCGGTCTCGTTGACGACGACGTGGTCGTAATCGTCCTGGCGCGCCAGCTCGATGGCCGCGTTCCGCTGGCGGATCTCGAGCTCGTCGGCGGTCTCCGTGGCGCGCGAGCGCAGCCGCGAGAACAGGGTCTCGAGCGACGGCGGGATCACGAAGATGAGCAGCGCCTCGGTGACCTGCTGCTTGACGATCTGGGCGCCCTGGACGTCGATCTTGAGGATGGCGTCCTTGCCATCGGCCAACGCCCGGCGAACCTGGTCGCGAGGCGACCCATACCAGTTGCCATGAACCTCGTTCGCCTCGAGGAAGCCGCGCGCGGCGCGGATCCGCAGGAATTCCTCGCGGGTGACGAAGTGGTAGTCGACGCCGTCGACCTCGCCGTTGCGCGGCGCTCGGGTCGTGACGGTCACGACGTAGTGGCGCTCGCCGGTCCGCCCGGTCTGCGCCTCCCGCTCGCGCATGACGTCGATGATCGTGTCCTTGCCCACGCCCGAGGGCCCCGAGATGATCGCGAGCATCGCCCCGGGCGCACCAAGGATGATGTCGTCCGGACGGCCGGGGTCGTCGGAGATGCTGGCGGGCTCGTCCGGGATGCGCCCCGTATCGACGCTGTCCTCGTCGGGGTCGTTCGCGCCGAGGTCCCAGTCGTCGGTCATCGAGCCGCCTCCGCCTGGCGAAGGCCGTCGAGGACCGTTTCCAGCTCATCGGGGAGCTCGGCGGTGGCCCGGATCAGTTCGCCGGAGCCAGGTGCCGTCAACTCGAGGCGCCAGGCGTGAAGGAACAGCCGGTGGAGGCCTTCCGGCCCGCGCCGGGAGGTCCCGGTGCCGTAGACCGGGTCGCCCGCGACGGGGTGACCGATCGCATCGAGGTGGACCCGGATCTGGTGCGTGCGCCCGGTCACGAGGTCGAGTTCCAGCAGCGTCCAGCCCACGAACCGCTCCTTGACGCGGTAGCCGGTCGTCGACGGCCGCCCATCCGGAACGACCGCCATGCGCGTCCGGTGCTTGGGGTCGCGCCCGATCGGCGCCTCGACCCGCCCGACCGCCGCGGCTACGTTCCCGGCCACGAGGGCGAGATAGGTCTTGCGCACCCGCCGCGCCTTGAGCTGCGCCATCAGGGAGGTCTGGGCGGCGTCGTGCTTGGCGACCATGAGCAGCCCGCTCGTGTCCTTATCAAGGCGATGCACGATCCCGGGGCGCGCGACCCCGGCGATCCCTCCGTACTCCGCCCCGCCCGCGCGCGCAAGAAGGGCATTCACCATCGTGTCGCCGTCGTGATGGCCGGCCGACGGATGGACCACGATGCCGGACGGCTTGTCGATGATCAGCAGGTCGTCGTCCTCGTACACGATGTGCAGCGGGATGTCGTGGGCCGGGGCGAGATCCAGGGCGATGGGCTCGGGCACGTCCAGGCGGAGCTCGGTCCCTGCCGGCACGATCGTATTCGCCCGCAGGGCCACGCCGTCGGCCGTCAGGCGGCCATCGGAGATGAGCTTCTGGACGTGGCTGCGCGACAGCCCCGTCACGTCCGCCACGTAGCGATCGATGCGGCCGATCCGGCCGTCCGGGACCCGCACGGTGCGGACGCCGGCCGCGATCGGCGCGTCAGGCATCGACCGGCTCGACAGGCTCGGTGGCATGCCGCTTGGGGTCCAGCCGGTCGAG
>JAXDKY010000233.1:0-5240 GCA_034666885.1 Chloroflexota bacterium | reverse complement strand
GAACGTGTTCACGAACGGCACGTTCATCATCTCGGCCGCCGTGATGACGTGCTTGAGGTGACGGATGACGGTCTCCCGGTGGGCCGGGTCGGGATGGAGCGGGTTCGGGTAGTAGCCCAGGCCGGAGATGGCGAGACCCTTGGCGGCGATCTGGTCCACGATCTCGGTCGCCTGGCCGGCCGACAGGTTCGCCACGTCGATGTGGGAGGTGCCGGCGTAGCGCCGCGTCGGGCCGGTCGAGCGTGGCCAGCAGGCGATCTCGATGCTCTCGAAGCCGTTGGCGGCGGTCCAGTCGGCCACCTCCATCAACGGGGTCTCCGGGAACGGCGCGGTCAGCAGGCCGAGTCGCATCAGCCGGCCCCCGGCGCGACGGGCTGGGTGGCGGCGGCGGCGACGACGGCGGCGGCGGGCGTGACCCCGCTTCGGTCGACGGTGATCCAGCGGCCATCGCGGGCGCTCCGAGCGATGGCCTCGCCCACGAGCATCTCGTCGTGGCCGTCCGCGAACGTGGGATACCGGGAGCTGGAGGAGGGCGCCCCGGCTACCACGTCCGCGTAGACGGCCCGGAAGTGGGCACAGAAGGTATCGAAGAAGCCCTCGACGTGACCGGCCGGCAGCGCCGAGGCGGCCTGCCCGGCCGGACCCATGAGGGCAGGATTGCGGATGACGACCTCGTTGGGCCGCTCGCGGTGGCCGGCCCAGGCTTGGTCGGGCTGCTCGGAGTCCCAGCCCCACGCGCCCTCGGAGCCGTCGATCTCGTAGACCAGCGAGTTCTTCCGGCCCGGGCTGATCTGGCTGATGCTCACCGCGCCGCGGGCGCCGCCGTCGAACCGCAGCAGGATGCTAGCGGTGTCCTCGGTCGAGATCCGGCGCTCGACGGCGTCTCCGGAGCGATCGGTCGCGAAGGTCTCTACGGGGCCCGTCGGTTCGTGACGTGTCCCGATGAACGTGGTGAGCTCGGCCATGACCTCGCTGACGTGCTGGCCGGTGACGAACGTCATCAGGTCGAGCCAGTGCGACCCGATGTCGCCGACGGCCCGCAGGGCGCCGCCCCGGTCCGGCTGCAGGCGCCAGTTCCAGTCGCTCTCGAGCAGCAGCCAGTCCTGGAAGTAGCGGCCGGTCACGAGGCGCACGTCGCCCAGGCCGCCGCCGGCGACGAGCTCGCTGGCGTGCTGGTTGAGCGGGTAGTAGCGGATGTTGAAGTTCGTGGCGTTGACGAGGCCGCTGGCCGCGGCCAGCTGAACCAGCTCCGCGGATTCGGCCGCGGTCATCGCGAGCGGCTTCTCGCAGACGACGTGCTTGCCGGCGGCGAGGGCCGCCCGGGCCTGGCCGACATGGAGGTCGTTGGGCGAGGTGACGTGGACGACGTCGACCGATTCATCGTCGAGCAGGGCCTCGAGCGAGTCGTAGGCACGGGAAACGCCGAGCGCCTCGGCGCGTGCCTGGCCACGTTCCGGGGTGCTGCCGAGCACGCCACGGACCTGGACGCCGATCCTCCGCAGTGCCTCGACGTGGACCGTGCCGATGAAGCCCGTCCCGATGACCGCCGCGCCGATATCGGCGATGCGCTTCGTACCCAGCTCGTCCTCCTCCGGGAACCTCGCGGCGCCGTCTCTCCAACCGCTCGCCAGCGAAGCATACTTTGACGTGTCAAGTGCAAAAGTAGTCCGTACAACCTCCGGGACGCGTATCATCGCACCGTGATCCAGGCCACGGTAGTTCCCATCCCCGACGAGGTCCTCGACGCGTTCGTCACGGTCCTCGACGAGATCCGACTCGGCCGATCCCGGTCGCGCTCCGAGCTGGTCGCGCGGACCGGGCTGGGGCGGGCGATCGTGGCGCGGCGCGTCCAGGAGCTGATCGATCGCGGCCTCGTCACGGAGGGCGCGGTCGGCCCGAGCACCGGCGGTCGACCACCCCGCCAGCTGGCCTTCCGAGCGGACGCCGGGCACGTCCTGGTGGCCGACCTTGGCGCGACGAGCATCGACGTCGCGGTGACGAGCCTCGACGGCCGGATCCTCGGACACCACGATGAGCCCGCTCGCATCGAGGACGGCCCGGAACGCGCTTTGGCACGCGTCGACGCCCTGTTCGGATCATTGCTGCGCACGACGGAGGACATCCCCGGGCGACTGTGGGGGATCGGAATCGGCGTGCCCGGACCGGTGGAGTTCGAGTCCGGCCGGCCGATCTCGCCGCCGATCATGCCGGGTTGGGACGGCTACCCGATCCGGGACCGATTCACGAAGCGCTACGGCGCGCCGGTGTGGGTCGACAACGACGTCAATCTCCTCGCCCTCGGGGAGTGGCGATCGGGCGTTGCGGCGGGACACGACAACGTCGTGGTCGTCAAGATCGGGACGGGCATCGGCGCCGGCATCATCTCCGACGGCCGACTCCACCGGGGCGCGCAGGGAAGCGCTGGCGATGTCGGGCACATCCAGGTGACCGAGGATCCCTCTGTCGTCTGCCGCTGCGGCAACACGGGGTGTCTGGAGGCACTCGCCGGCGGCGCCGCGATCGGTCGGGCCGGCGAGGCAGCGGCACAGGAGGGCAGTAGCGCGAGGCTGCAGGCGGCCCTCGACCAGCACGGCGGCCTGTCCGCCGAAGACGTGGCGCGGGCGGCCTCTCATGGCGACCCGGTCGCCGTCGCCCTGCTGCAATCGGCCGGCCGGCGCGTCGGCTCGATGCTGGCCAGCGTCGTGAACTTCTTCAACCCATCGCTGATCGTCATCGGTGGCGGCGTGGCCAACAGCCCAGATCAGCTGATGGCGGCCATCCGAGAGTCGATCGACCGCCGGTCCCTGCCGCTCGCGACGCGCGACTTGTCCATCCAGCGCTCGTCGCTCGGCGGCCTGGCGGGCGTCATCGGCGCGTCATCGATGGTGGTCGACCAGGTGTTCTCGCGGACGTCGATCGCTCGCTGGATCGAGGCGGGCGACCCGGCCTCGATCCCGAACCTGCCGCTGTTGCGCGCGGGCTAGGCAGATGGGATCAGCACGAACGCGGGTCGGCTTCATCGGGGCCGGCGTCATGGCCCGCCACCACCTCGAGGAGATCTTCGAGGGCGGTGAGACCGACGTCGTCGCCATCTGCGAGCCGTCCCCCGCCGCCTACGCCGCGGTCGCCCAGCTGTTCGACCAGCACGGGTTGCCAGTCCCGCCCAACGAACCGGACTGGACCCGGTTCGTGGAGCGCTACGCGGGCGAGCTCGACGCCGTCTTCATCATCACCCCGCACGTCCTGCACTTCGTCCAGGCCACGGCTTGTCTCGAGGCGGGCTTCGATGTCCTCCTAGAAAAGCCGATGGTCATGACCGCCGATGAGGCCAGGACCCTGATCGAGACGCGCGACCGGACCGGGCGGCTGCTCGTCGTCGCGTTCCAGGGCAGCCTCTCGCCGCAGGTCCGCGAGGCGGCGCGGATGCTCCGCTCCGGTGAGCTCGGGCCGATCCTCAACATCAGTGCCGTGGTCTGGCAGGACTGGGCGACGCTGACCGACGGCACCTGGCGTCAGGACCCCGCGCTGTCCGGCGGCGGCTTCCTGTTTGATACGGGGGCTCACATGCTGAATACCGTGTCGGACCTCGCCGGCGAGGACTTCGCCGACGTCGCCGCCTGGCTCGAAGACGACGGCCGGCCGGTCGATATCCGAGCGGTCGTGATGGGCCGGCTCGTGTCCGGAGCACTTGTCACGATGAACGCCGCCGGCAGTGCGATCCCGTCGTGCCACTCGGAGATCCGCGTGTTCACGACGAAAGCGATCCTGCGGACCGGGATCTGGGGTGAGCGGCTGGAGCTGCAACGCTTCGGGTCGGCTCGGATGCGCCCCGTCCGGTCGGTAGCGGCGATGCGGGTCTGGGATCAGTTCCTCAACGTCCGCGCCGGGCGCACCGCCAACCCGAGTCCGCCCGAGGTCGGCCTGCGGATGGCGCGACTGTGGGACGCGATCCGCGAATCGACCGAGCGCGGCGGGGCCGTGATCTCGCTGCCCGCCACGCCGGCACCCGCCACGCCCGACCTCCCCGAGGCCGTCGGTCGATGACCCGCGTCACCGTCTGGAACGAGTACCGCCAGGAGCGCTCCGACTCCGTCGTCGGCGCCGTCTACCCCGACGGCATCCACGCCACACTGGCTGACGGCCTCCGCGAGGCCGGCTTCGACGTCGGCACGGCGACCCTCGACGAACCCGAGCACGGCCTGACCGACGAAGTCCTCGCCGTGACCGATGTGCTGACGTGGTGGGGCCACGTCGCCCACCCTGAGGTGTCGGACGAGGTGGTCGATCGCGTGCATCGGCGCGTCCTCGACGGGATGGGCCTCGTCGTCCTGCACTCGGGTCACTTCTCGAAGATCTTCCAACGGCTGATGGGAACCACCTGCAACCTCACCTGGCGCGAGGCGGGCGAGCGCGAACGCGTCTGGGTGGTCGATCGATCGCACCCCATCGCCGAAGGCCTCGGCGAGTCGTTCGTGATCGACGCAGAGGAGATGTACGGCGAGCCCTTCGACATCCCGGCCCCGGACCGGCTCGTGCTCATCGGCTGGTTCCAGGGCGGCGAGGTCTTCCGCAGCGGCTGCTGCTACCAACGCGGTCGCGGCCGGATCTTCTACTTCCAGCCCGGCCACGAGACCCATCCGACCTACTTCCACCCCGACGTGCGCCGAGTCATCGCGAACGCTGCACGCTGGGCAGCCGAGCCGATGGGCGCAGCCCCGACCTTCGGGAACCGCAAGACGCCGCCCGAGGCGGGTTAGCTCCACCACCGCGACACGTTGCGGTCAGCGGCGCGTCGAGAGCCTGTCGGTCGCCTCGAGCAGCAGTCGGTCCATCTCCGCGTCGCCGGTATGGCCGCCCGGCACGAAGTGGAGCTCCGCGCCGGGCCACGCCCGGGCGAGTTCCCACGCGACATCCGGGGGCCCAGCCAGGTCGAGGCGGCCGTGGATCAGGACGCCCGGGATCCCTGCGAGGCGTGAGGCGTTGCGCAGCAGCTCGTCCTCCTGGAGCCAGGCCGCGTGCGAGAAGTAGTGGGTCACCAGGCGGGCAAAGCCGACCATGAACCGCTCATCCGCCCAGCGCGGGTGGGGCGTGACGTAGCCCTCCTCGAGCGACAGGATGGCGTCCTCCCAGGCCACCCAGTCTCGCGCCGCCTGGAGCCGAACGGTCGGTTCGGCGTCTCCGTTCAACAGTCGATCGTAGGCGGCAACCAGGTCGCCGTCGCGCTCATCCTCCGGCACGCC
>JAXDKY010000232.1:0-3357 GCA_034666885.1 Chloroflexota bacterium | reverse complement strand
GCCTCGCGCGGGCAGCTGACCTCGTACATCCTCGTCCAGGCCACGGCCATCGGCATCGCCGGGTCGGTGCTGGGGATCGTGCTGGGGGCCGTATTGGCGGCGGGCATCGCGGGCTGGGTGCGGACCGTTGGGTCGGTGGCGCTCGGGGCGCCCGTCGTGACCACGAGCGACGCGGTCGCGGCGCTGGCGATCGGCATCGTCGTGACCCTCGCGGCGGCGATCGAGCCCGCGCGCCGCGCCGGCCGGATCTCGCCGGTGGAGGCCCTGAAGGCTCGTCTCGACCCGCCCACGGCGCGCCGGGCTCGGCTGCGCTGGCTCATCGCCGTGTTCGCCCTCGTCGGCGTCGTCGGCCTGCTCATCTGGCCACGCGGCGCCGGGGAGGCCGCGCTCCTGCGGGCGCTCCTCGTCTACGGCGTCCTGCTGGTCGTCGCCTTGGCCGTGCCTTTCGTCCTGGCGCCACTGGCGCGGATCGCCGGCATCCCGTTCGGACTGCTCGTGCGGTTCGAGGAGCGGCTCGCGCGGGCCTCACTCCTGCGTGACCGCGGCCGAGCGGCGCTGACCGTCGGGGCCCTCACGATCGGCCTTGCGATGATCGTCGCCCTCGGCGGCGTCGGCCAGAACGCGCGGACCGCGGCCGGTGCCTGGGTCGCCGACGTCGTGCCCGGCGAGCTCGTCCTCACCTCGATCTTTCCGCGCAGCCTCGACGAGCTCCAGGATGTCCTCGTCGCTCCCGGCGTCACCACGGTCAGCCCGATCGCGTCATTCGCCCTGGCCATCCACGGCGTGCGCACCGACGGGGTCGCGATGGTCGGTGCCGACCTCGCGGCGGACCAGCGGTTGCGCTTCGTCGCCGGCGACCGGGCCGCGGCCCTTGCCGCCATCGATGCCGGCGGCGCGGTCATCGTGCCGGCGGGCGTCGCCGCGCGCGATGGCCTGACGCTCGACAGCACGATCGAGGCGACCGCCGCCGACGGCTCGGTCCTGCCTTTGCGCGTCGTGGGCATCGTCGAACGGACCCTCCCAGGCTCGACCGGCGAGTCGATGATCGTGGGCTGGTCCGACGCCGAACTGCTGGGCGTCGCCGGGGCCGACGCCTTCGCGGTCCGCTTCGGCCCGTCGGCGACCGCCGCCGATCGGACGGGGCTGGCCGATCTCGCGCGTTCCATCGCCCTCGAGCCGACCCCCCTCGGCCGCATCGAGGGCGCCATCGGCCAGGCCCTCGACCGGGTGTTCGGGCTGTTCGACGTCCTGGCCCTAGTCGCCGTGGTCGTCGCGTCGCTCGGCATCGTCAACACGCTGACCATGAATGTCTTCGAACGCGTGCGCGAGATCGGCGTCCTTCGCGCGGCCGGGATGACGCGGCGCCAGGTCTGGCGCTCGGTCGTCGTCGAGGCCGGGATCACCGGACTGGTCGGGGCGCTGTGTGGCGTCGCGGCGGGCCTCGTGGTCGGTGGCCTCATGGTCGTGCTGGCCGGCGGCCGCTGGGAGATCGCGACGGCCGTGCCGTGGCCGGCGGTCGGGGCAGCGTTCGTGCTGGGCGTGGTCCTGGCGATGCTGGCCGCCGCTTATCCGGCGCGCTTGGCGAGCGGCGTCTCGATCGTGCGCGCCGTCGGGTACGAGTAGTAGACTCCGGGCTCTCAGGGACGTGCCCCCCAGCACGGCCGACCCCACGGAGCCTCGATGACGATCGCCCTTCCGAGACTGGATCGGAGCACCGCCGCCGAGCGCGGCATCACCCTCGCTGATTTCCTGGTCCCCATCCGGGTCGGCGAACGCCTCGGGACCCGGGTGCGCCACATCGCACTCGTCGTGGCCGGCACGCTGTTCGTCAGCCTGTGCGCTCAGGTCTACATCCCCACCCTGCCCGTGCCGTTCACCGGCCAGACCTTCGGCGTGCTGCTCGTCGGTGGGGCGCTCGGGTTCCGCCGCGGTCTCGTGGCGCTCCTGCTGTATATCGCGATCGGGGCCATCGGCATACCCGTATACGCGCAGGGTGGCTCGGGCGTGCACGTGATCCAGGGCGCCACGGGCGGCTACCTGGTCGGTTTCGTCGTCGCGGCAGCGCTCGTGGGGCGGCTGGCGGAGCTCGGCTGGGATCGTCGCATCGGTGGTGCGCTGGCGATGATGGCCATCGGGACCGCCGTGATCTACGCGATCGGCGTGCCGTGGCTGAAGGTGGCCGCGGGGCTGTCGTGGACGGATGCCGTGGCCGGCGGCATGACCAAGTTCCTCATCTGGGACGCGGCCAAGCTGGCTGTCGCCGCCGGGATCTTCCCGGTCGCGTGGTGGTTGGTCGGTCGCCGGCCCGACGACCGCTGAGGGCTGACGCCGACGGGCCGTCGCCAGCGGATCGCGACGCCGAGGCGATCGGGCTGTTCGGTCCCGAGTCGGAGGCGTGGGCCTTCGATCGCGAGGCGATGCTCCTCCTCGGGGTCGGGCCTCGGGCGCTGCTCCTCCAGCTCGCCGACCCCGGTGTAGCCGCCGGCGTCGATGAGCACTCCGACTTCCGGGCGGATCCTTGGCGCCGGCTGGACGGCACGCTCCGCAGCTATGAGCGGATCATCTACGGCTCGACCTCCGCGGCACGCGGCGAGATCCGGCGGCTGAACGCGCTCCACCGCGACATCCGCGGGGCGGGCTACAGCGCGCGCGACCCGGTCCTTGCCCTGTGGGTGCACGCGACACTCATCGATTCGACCATCGTCGGGAACGACGCCTGGCTCGGGCCGTTGCCGCGCGCCCGGGCGGCGCGCTTCTACGAGGAGACCCTGCCGATCGCCCGGGCCTTCGGCGTTCCGGACCGGATGATCCCGCCGGACCTGGACGCGTTCGATGCGTACGTCGCCGAGCGGCTGGCGCCCGGCGGCGGGGTCGAGGTCAGTGACACCGCGCGCGAGCTCGCGCACACGGTCCTGAACCCGCCGCTCCCCGGGGTGCTGGCACGGCTGCCGCTCGACCCCCGCGCGTACGGCTGGACCCTGTGGCCGGCCATCGGCCTGCTGCCGCCGAGCGTCCGCGTGGACTACGGATTGCGCTGGGGTCGTCGCGAACAGCTCGTAGCGCGCTGGCTGCTCGCCGGTTGGCGGGCATGGAACCCGCTATTGCCGGCCTGGTTCCGGCAGATGCCGCAGGCCCTCGCGGCGGACCGGCGGGTCGGCCGGTGACGGCCGCCTCGGTCGGTAACCGCCGCTTCGATCAGTAGTAGTTCGGGAAGCGCGACGCGAACAGCTTCGAGAGGTCGACCGGGGTCGCGTCGTCGAGCGCCTGGAGCAGCGTCTTCGTGCTCGTGAGCCCGAATCGGTGGTCCGCGACGTACTGGCGCAACGCCCCCCAGAACGCCGTCGAGCCCATCCGTCG
>JAXDKY010000231.1:0-2777 GCA_034666885.1 Chloroflexota bacterium | reverse complement strand
GCGATGACGCTGCCCGCCGCCGGCTCGGCATGGTCGGCGAGGAAGGCGCGGGCCGGGTCCGAGACCTCGACCAGCCCCTCGCCGGCCATCTCGAACACGCCGACCTCGTCGGTCGAGCCGAACCGGTTCTTCGAGGCTCGCACGAGCCGCAGGGCGGCATACCGCTCGCCCTCGAGCGAGACGACCGCGTCGACGAGGTGCTCCATCGTCTTCGGCCCGGCGATCGACCCGTCCTTGGTCACGTGGCCGACGAGCACGACCGCGATCGACTCGCCCTTGGCGAACTCCATGAGGCGCAAGGTCGACTCGCGGACCTGGCCGAGGCTGCCGGCGGCGCCGTCGAGCTCGTCGATGGTCGCCGTCTGGATCGAGTCGACGACGACGAGCGCGGGCCGCAGCGATCGTCCGATGTCGACGATGCGGCCGATGTCGTGGTCGGCGAGGACCTCGATCGCGGTGCCGGCCGGGACGTCGAGGAGCCCGAGGCGCCCGGCCCGGAGTCGCACCTGGGCAGCCGATTCCTCGCCGGTCGCGTAGAGCACGGGACGTCCCAGCCCGGCCGCGGCCTGCAGCAGGAGCGTTGACTTGCCGATCCCCGGTTCGCCGCCGACGAGGACGAGCGATCCGGGCACGATCCCGCCACCCAGCACCCGATCGAGCTCGGCGATACCCGTCGCAAGACGGGGGACATCCGATTCGCCGATATCGGTCAGGGCGACCGGAGCCCCTGAGCCGTCAGAGGTGATGCGCAGGGCGCGGCTGGCGCGCGGCGTGTCGCGGACGACCGTCTCGACGAGGCTGTTCCAGGCGCCGCAAGCCCGGCATTGGCCTTCCCAGCGCAGGAACGCTTCGCCACAGCCCTGGCAGACGAAGCGGCTGGTCGGCCGCGCCACGGACGGCTAGTGCGCCTCGACGGGCGTGCGTGCCTCGGCGGCGTGGATGTCGAGGCCCGCCTCGGGGTCCTTGTCGACCACGATGGTCGTGCCGGGCTCGTAGCGGCCGAGCAGCAGGTGCTCGGCGAGCACGTCTTCGATCATGTTCTGGATGACCCGCCGCAGCGGTCGCGCGCCGTAGGCGACGTCGTAGCCGAGCTTGATGATGTGCTCCTTGGCCGCCTGGGTCACCTCGAGCGACATCTGCTGGGCCTTGAGCTGCTCGCGCACGCGCTCGAGCATCAGGTCGACGATCTGGGCGATCTCCTCGACGGTCAGGGAGCGGAAGACCACGGTCGAGTCGATGCGGTTGAGGAACTCGGGGCGGAAGGCGTTCTTCAGCTCCGTGGCGACCTTTTCCTTCATCAGCTCGTACGAGCTCTCGGCCCGTGCCTCGTCGGTCGCGCCCTGGACCCGGAAGCCCAGGCTTGAGTTCGTCTGGAGCTGCTTCGCGCCCAGGTTCGAGGTCATGATGATGATGCAGTTGCGGAAGTCGACCCGGCGACCCTTGGCGTCGGACAGGTGTCCGTCCTCGAGGATCTGGAGGAGGATGTTGAACACCTCCGGGTGCGCCTTCTCGACCTCGTCGAGGAGCACGACCGCGTAGCTCTTGCGACGGACGGCCTCCGTCAGCTGGCCACCCTCGTCGAACCCGACGTAGCCGGGAGGCGCCCCGACGAGCCGGCTGACGTTGTGGCGCTCCATGAACTCGCTCATGTCGATCTTGATGAGCGCGTCCTCGCTGCCGAACATGAACTCGGCGAGGGCCTTGGCGAGCTCGGTCTTCCCGACGCCGGTCGGGCCGAGGAAGATGAACGAGCCGATGGGGCGCTTCGGATCCTTCAGGCCGGCTCGGGCGCGGCGAACGGCCTTCGAGACGATCTCGATCGCTTCCTGCTGGCCGATGACCCGGTTGTGGAGGGCGTCCTCCATGTGGAGCAACCGCTCGGACTCCTCCTGGGCGATGCGGGTCACCGGGATGCCGGTCCACATCGCGACGACCTGGGCGATCTCCTCCTCGCCGACGGTCGGCTGGTCGCCGGAGACCTGGGCCTGCCACTCGGCGCGCAGCTCGTCGACCTTCTCCTTGGCCGTGGCCTCGGTCTCGCGCAGGGTCGCGGCCTCTTCGTATTCCTGGTTGTTGATCGCCGCGTCCTTCTCCTTGGTCACCCGGTCGAGGTCCTTCTGGGCCTCGCGCAGGGCCGGGGGCGCGGACGCGTGGCGCAGTCGCACGCGCGACGCGGCCTCGTCGATCAGGTCGATGGCCTTGTCCGGCAGGTGGCGGTCGGTGATGTAGCGGATCGAAAGGTCCGCGGCGGCCTGGACCGCCTCATCCGTGATCGTGACCTTGTGGTGCTGCTCGTAGCGCTCCCGGATGCCCATCAGGATGGCGATGGTCTGCTCGAGCGTGGGCTCTTCGACCATGACGGGCTGGAACCGCCGCTCGAGGGCGGCGTCCCGCTCGATGTACTTGCGGTACTCGTCGAGAGTCGTGGCCCCGATGCACTGGAGCTCGCCGCGTGACAGCGGCGGCTTGAGGATGTTCGCGGCATCGATGGCGCCTTCGGCGGCGCCCGCCCCGACCAGCGTGTGCAGCTCGTCGATGAAGAGGACGGCGTCGTTGGTGTTGCGCAGCTCTTCGATGATCTTCTTGAGGCGCTCCTCGAACTCGCCGCGGTACTTCGTGCCCGCGACCAGGGAGCCGATGTCGAGCGTCAGGACGCGCTTGTTGAGCAGGATGTCGGGCACGTCGCCGGCCACGATCCGGTGGGCGAGGCCCTCGGCGATGGCCGTCTTGCCGACGCCCGGCTCGCCGATGAGCGCCGGGTTGTTCTTGGTCTTGCG
>JAXDKY010000230.1:0-3224 GCA_034666885.1 Chloroflexota bacterium | reverse complement strand
GGGGATTCCGTAGCTCACGGCAACGACCGTCCCGTGGAACTTGTGGCTTGCCAGCATCGTGCACTCCCCGATGGCGCGGGTGAGCACCTCGAGGTCGTCCGAGGCGACCCGCTCGACGCCGTCGAGGCCAAGCTGGTCGAGCGCCTGCTCGTCGCGCGCGCGCACGTCGCCGGTCGAGAGCACGATCGTCCGCAGTCGATAGCCGAGCTCGCGGCCGCGGTCGGCCAGCGCGCGGACGGCGCTGTAGTCGTCGCCGCCCTCGCGCCAGCGGACCACGATCCCCAGGATCGGTGGGTCGGCCGGGCGCTGGACGGCCGGTAACGGCAGCGCGAACACGAGATCGGCTGACGACGCCACATCGACCCGCGGCCGGAGGTGCTCGCGGATCCACGCCGCGCTCTCCTCGTCGCGCGCCGTGATGGACCGGACGTTTCGGTGCCGCATGAACGCGCGCAGCGCCTCGACGGCCGCCGGCTTCTCGGCTCGCCAGGTCGGGACCCCGACGCCGATCACGTGGACCGGCCGGCGCAGGTAATCCGTCAGCCAGTAGCGATCGCCCAGTCCCCACGGGACCAGCAGGTCGCCACCACCGATGACGATGGCGTCGTGATCGCGGACGACCTCGCGGACGGGCCGCGTGAAGTACGGCCGCGTCGCCGACTCGAAGACCACGCCGACGTCCGCGACCGGTCCGAGATATCGGCGGAACACGTCCAGGAACAGCTCGTCGCCGTAGTTGCCGGGCCCGTAGAACCCGACGAGGCCGACGCGCGGTCGGGCACCGGTTCGAGCGAGCGGGGCCGGCGGTTCGGGCGGCCAGCCGACGAGCGCCAGGTCAGGGGCGACGCGGCTGGCGAGGCGGCCGGCGACGCGGCGCAGTCGGGTGGGGATCCGCACGGCGGCATCATGCCAGTTCGTGCCTCGGTGCTACCGTTTGCCGACCACCACGACCCGGGAGGCATCCATGGACCGCGCCGGCTTCCGCGACTGGCTCCAGCGCTATATCGACGCGTGGCGACTGAACGATCCGGTCGCCATCGGGGACCTGTTCAGCGCGGACGTCCGGTACGCCTACGACCCGTTCGATGAGGCCATCGTCGGACGCCCGGCGGTGGTCGCCTCCTGGCTCGACGACCCCGACGAACCCGGATCGTGGCAGGCCGACTACGAGGTCCTGGCGATCGACGGCGACGTGTTCGTCGCCCACGGTCGGACCCGCTACCTGACGGACGACCGCCGGGAGGTCGACCGCGAGTTCGGGAACATCTTCGTGTGCCGGTTCGATGGCGAGGGACGCTGCCGCGAGTTCACCGAGTACTACATGCGCCGCCGGCCCGAGGCCGTTGGCGACGAGCCACCCGCCGCCGGCTGATCGTCCTCGTTCGGCTTCGCGGGGCCGGGCTCGCGCGGTGGGATCACCACTCGGAGCGCCCGGGGCTGGGTGCGGAAGGCCACCGGTGTCGCCCCGAGGTCCACGCCATCCGCTCGCGCCGGCAGCGGGTGGGCGCTCGACACAGTGACGGCCGCCGAGCGATACGTCGAGGTATGCGGCGCGTACCGCCGCCGCCCGAACGCGATCGAGCCGAGGTGGCGGAGCAGCTCCCATTTGGAGAAGCCGCGGAACACACGGACGTCGAACAATCCGTCGTCGAGACGCGCGCCAGGTGCCACGGTCATGCCCACCCCGGTATACGGCCCGATCGACACCGTCACCATTAGCGCGCGCGTTCGTAGCGACCCGTGGTCCAGCTTGAGTCGCATCCGTGCGGGGCGGAACCGGAGCGCCACCCAGATCGTGCGGAAGATCGACGCCCAATCACCCTGGTCGAAGCGCGCCGCCTCCCGGAACATCGCGGCGTTCATCCCGACGGAACCCGCCTCGAGGAACCGGATGCGGCGGCCGTCCGCGGCCAGCGCCTCACCGACGTCAACGGACGTGATCTCCCCGTGGGCGATCAGCTCCGCGGCGGCCTTGCGATCGCGCGGGATGTGCAGGGCCCGCGCGATGTTCATGACGCTGCCGCAGGGCAGGATCGCGAGGGCCGTCGTGCTGCCCAGAAGCTCTTCCGCCACGAGATGGGCCGTCCCGTCCCCGCCGGCTGCGATCACGACGTCGACGCCGTCGGCGACCGCGCCTCGAACGACCTCGCGTGCCTCGGCCTCATCCGCCGGCTCCACGACGTCGCCGCCGAGGCCATGCCGCTGCACGAGCGCCGACAACTCCTCCGCCGAGCAGTGGTTGGTCGGGATGGCGCCTTTCGAGCCGGCCTTCGCGTTTCGGAGGACGAGATAGCGACGGGCGACGCCCGTCACGGCCGCATCCCGGCGCGCGCAGCCTTGATCCGCCGGTAGAGCCCGGTCAACCCGATCAGGTAGGCGATCCCCAGCAGGTACGAGGCGGTCACGTCGGTGAACCAGTGGTGACCCTGGTGGACGCGGCTCGGTCCCACGAGGGCGATCAGCCCAACGAGCGCCGCGACGATCGCGCGCCGCCAGCCGGCCGGTCGCAGCAGGGTATGCGCGAGGTAGGCGAGGTAGCCATACACGCCGACGTAGGTGATCGTGTGGCCACTCGGGAAGCTCGAGCCCCCGAGCGGTGCCGTCACCACCCGCAGGTCGACCGTCCCGATCGGCCTCGGCCGGCGCATGATCGCCTTGATGCCGCTGGCCACCAATGAAGTGCCCCAGGCGCCGAGGGCGAACAGGGCCTCCAGCGGCAGCCGAGCGGCCAGCAGGCCCACCGCGATGCCGGCCGGGATGATGTGGCTCTGCGGCGGGAAGCCCGGCCACGAGACCGCCTGCATCACCGCGCGCGTGATCGGCTGCCGGCCCTCGCGCTGGAGCTTGAGCGTGACCGCCAGGTCGATCGCATCCGACCGATGGGTCCGCACCAGCCCGAAGATCACGCCGAAGCCGGCGAGCGCCGCCCACCCCACCAGGCGCGCGGACCGCCCACGGCGCACGGCGACCGGCGTCGGGACGACCACGTCGGGGGGTGGCGGAAGGGTCGCGGGAAGGGACCTGGGAACGGACGTTGGAAGGTCGAGCTGGGCCATCGTCCGCCAGCATGGCCACGCTCACCCTCCCCGGTCGTCTCGGCCCTGCCCGGTGGTGCTGTCAGCCACGTTGCAACCCACGGACGACCCAGCGGGACGCGGTGTACCCTCTCCCCCTCTCACCACCCGCACGCACTCGAGGGAAGACCCGATGTCCCGGACCGTCCG
>JAXDKY010000229.1:0-3188 GCA_034666885.1 Chloroflexota bacterium | reverse complement strand
CCTTCCTCGCGCAGGAGGTAGAGCAGCTGGTCGCACAGGCCAGAGACGCCGGACAGGATGATCCCGTCGCGGCCCACGACGTCGGGGCGCGGCGCGTAGTGCGCCCGGAACAGCTCGTAGGTCGCGTCGACGAGGTGGAGTTGCACGTCAGCGGGCCTCGGCCGTCGAGATGCCGACGCCCGCAGCGGCCATCTCCTGGAGCGCTCGATCGCCGTCGCCGGGGGCGAGGTCGACGGCCCCGATCGCGTCGGTCAGGACCTGGGCCTCATACCCCAGTCGCACGGCGTCGAGCGCGGTGGCCTTGACGCAGTAGTCGGTCGCGAGGCCGACGACGACGACGCGCTCGACGCCGCGATCGCGCAGCCGCGCGTCGAGCTCGGTCGGCTTCGCTTCGCCGGTCACTGGGTCACGCATCGTGAAGCCCGAATAGCCGTCCTCGCCGTTGGCGCCCTTGCGGATCCGGGGCGCGTCGTCCGGGGCTTCGAGATCGGGGTGCAGCTCGGCGCCCCACGAGCCGGCCACGCAATGGACCGGCCAGATGCCGCCGTCCTTGGCGAAGTGCGGCGTGCTCTCCGGGTGCCAGTCCTGGGTGAACGCCACGAGCGTGCCCGCCTTCGCGGCGCGTCCGATCTCGCCGTTGATAGTCGGGATGACCGCGTCGCCGCCGACCACCGACAGGCTGCCGGCCGGGTCGGCGAAATCGTTCTGGACATCGACCACGACAAGTGCCGTGCTTGGGTCGTAGCGCAGCATCGACCGAGCGTAGCAGTCTCGACGAAGTCGCAGCCTGCTGGCTCTCAGCCATCGATCTGGTGTCGAACCGGCGATGCTCCAGGCCGATCGTGACGCTCGGGCACTTCCTGATGGCTGGCAGCCAACATCGCGCTTCGAGGGTGCTCGGACGAAGGTGGTCGAGGAGGGGCGAACGGATTGGAGTCGAATCGATGGCACACAGCCAGCAGTCGCCGTCATGGACGCGGGCGGACGCAACTGAAGCCGGTGGACGCAACGAAGCGGCGCCGGTGGCGCCGCTTCGAACGATCGCGGGAGTGGGGGAGCCGCGCGGGCGGTTAGCCGATCAGGGCTGAGCGCTCGTCGGCTACCGGTTCTGGCGCGACCGTCTCGGGTGGGACCGGCGGCTGGACATCGAGCAGGTAGCCGATGCCCTGGAACGTCTTGATGCGCCCCGGCTCGCCCGGCTCGGCGCCCAGCTTGCGGCGGACGCGCGACACCCAGACCCGCAGGTACTGGAGATCGTCGCGGTATTCCGGGCCCCAGACCTTGGTCAACAGCTCGGTGTGGAGCACGACCTTGCCCGCGTTCGCGGCGAGGTGCTGGAGCAGCAGCCATTCGGTGCGTGAGAGCTGTACCAGCTCCCCGTTCCGCGTGACCATCCGCCGCTCGAGATCGATCTCGATGTCGTCGAAGGCCAGCACGCCCGATCCCGGGCTGGCCCCGGACGAGCGACGCAGGACGGCTCGAACGCGCGCGGCCAGCTCGTCGGGGTGGAAGGGCTTGGCGATGTAGTCGTCGGCGCCGAGGTCGAGACCCTTGGCCTTGTCGGCCGTCGAACCCTTGGCCGTCAGCAGGATCACGGCGACCGGACGTCGCTCCCGCAGCTGGCGCATGACCTCGATACCGTCGAGGTCGGGCATGACGATGTCGAGGAGGACGATGTCGGGGCGGACCTCCTCGGCCTTCTGAAGCGCCTCCTCACCGCCGTTCGCGGTGACGACGCGGAACCCCTCCTCGCCGAGGGCGATCGACACGAGCTTGGTGATGCGGGGCTCGTCGTCCGCGACGAGAACGAGCGGCTGGGTACTCATTCCCTTACCTCCTGGGTCGGTTCATGGTGACGGACATGGCCGGACACGTCACGTCCGGCACGCCACGAGTGACGCGCCGGACGCAAATGGATGCGCGGCGGACCTAGGAGGCCGCGGGTGCTGGCGCCACGCTCGGAAGCGTGACGTTGATGTTCGTGTCGTTCGATGTGGACGACGTGCCCGTGCCGGGGCCCATCAGGAAGTACCAGGCACCGATGAGGACGATGATCACGGCGATGATGCCGAGCATCAGTCCGGTGCTGGAACCGCCGTCCTTGACGACGACGGTGTCGCGGTCGTAATGGGGATCGGACATGACTGGGGACTCCTTCATTCGAATGCTCCAGCGGTGATGCGTGGAGCCCCTGAAGGATGTCGCGATGGGGGTGCCGCCCATGGCCGCCCGACCTTGCAGATCGGTTACATCGGCATTACAGCCGGTGCGGGCCGGCGGCCGTTACGGCCCGCTCCGGGCGTGATGGGCTACCCTTGCGCTCCTGATGTATTTCGATGAATTCAAGCACCAGCTGCCGGATATCGACCCGGACGAGACCGAGGACTGGATGCAGTCGCTCGATCAGGTCGTGGAGCAGGCCGGCGAGACCCGCGCGCGGTTCCTGGTCTACAAGCTCCTCAAGCGAGCCCGCCAGCTGCAGATCGGGCTGCCGCCGCTCACGCAGACCCGCTACATCAACACGATCAGCCCCGAGCAGGAGCCCGATTTCCCGGGTGACGAGGCGATGGAGTTGCGCATCCGACGGATCGTGCGCTGGAACGCGGTCGCCATGGTCCTGCGGGCGAATACGCGGTTCCCGGGGATCGGCGGGCACCTGTCCACGTATGCGAGCTCGGCCAGCCTGTACGAGACCGGGTTCAACCACTTCTTTCGCGGCAAAGACGGGGAGGGGAGTGGCGACCAGATCTTCTACCAGGGGCACGCGGCGCCCGGCATCTACGCGCGCGCGTTCCTCGAGGGCCGCCTGACCGAGGACCAGCTCGACCACTTCCGCCGCGAGGGTGCGCCGGGCGTCGGCCTCAGCTCCTACCCGCATCCGCGGCTCATGCCCGACTTCTGGGAATACCCGACCGTGTCGATGGGCCTCGGGCCGATCGCCGCCGTCTACCAGGCGCGCTTCAATCGATACCTCCACAACCGCGGTCAGCTCGACACGTCCAAGTCCCGCGTCTGGGCGTTCCTCGGCGACGGCGAGACCGACGAGCCCGAGGCCCTCGGCGCCCTCAGCGTGGCCGCTCGGGAAGGCCTCGACAATCTGACCTTCGTAGTGAACTGCAACCTTCAGCGCCTCGATGGCCCTGTCCGCGGCAACGGCAAGATCATCCAGGAGCTGGAGTCGTCATTCC